>NZ_CP111039.1 GCF_026248685.1 Haladaptatus caseinilyticus
ACTGATGTCTGACGTAGAACTAAGTTCCATGCAGAACACGGATAATATAGGACACAGGTACCACCCGTATTACCCGTGTCACACGGACAATACACATGACACTTGCAATTTCAATTGCGATGCAAAAGGGCGGCGTCGGGAAGACAACAACCGCACTCAACCTCTCAGGAGCTCTCGCCGATCGAGGGAACGACGTGCTACTGGTTGATGCTGATCCTCAGGGCTACGCAACAAAATCCCTCGGTCTTGGAGATCAATACCTGGTTGACGACATCACGATGTATGATGTCTTCCTTGATGCAAACAATTTCAGCGACGTCAATGAGTTGGTCGTTGAGTATGACGAGTTCGATGTCTTGCCCTCGCATCTTAGAATGTTCAAACTCGAAAAGGAGCTTCACTTCGAACGACGAGCCGAGAAACGGCTGTCGATGATGCTTGCTGAACTCGATACCGACTATGACTACATCATCATGGACTCACCGCCAAATCTTGGCCCGCTCACGGACAATGCAATTATTGCTTCGGAGCACGTGTTGTTCCCGGCACAAGCTCACGAGGCTAGCAAAGACGCGCTCGAAATGCTCTTCGATGAGATAGAATCGATCGAGAGCGAGTTTGGAATTGATATTGTGACGATGGGGGCAGTCGTCAACATGATCACCCGCGACAATATTAACAAAGAGATGATCGACTGGTTCAATACTGCATTCGGTGAAGAACACGTCTTTGAAATCCCAGATCGAGCTGCCCTTCGACGAGCATGGCAGCAAGGGAATTCGATTTTTGGATATGAAGGGAAACGACACGAAGAAAAAACGATTGAGGATCTGCAGGAACGGTACAATGAACTAGCTGACCACGTGGAGGGATACCAATGACTGAGCAAGTCGACAAAAATGAGGAACTCAGCGATCGATTTAGCACGCGAAGCAAGCCGAAAAGTGACACAGAAGATGCGGAGGATACAGATGATGAGAAAAATACAGGTGACACAGGTAGTGTAGATAGCACGGGTCACACGGGTGATACAGATGGCAAAGACGATACGAGTGGTAAGGGAGACATAGATGACCCAAAAGACACGGGTGACACGGGTAGTACAGGTGAGATAAATGGCACGAGTCATTCGGGTCACACAGGTGATACAGATAGCACACGGAACCGAACGCAATACGTGATGTACTTGCCAGACGATCTTCAGCAAGAGCTCAACGACCTCTACGATCAGTACAACGGTCAAAGCTTAGTCAACGGAAACGGTGGTATCGAGAAACACAAGGACTTTCTTGAGGGATTAGTTCGAGCTGGACTCGACAACGAAAACCTAGACGAGTACATCGACGTGAAAGAGTAGCCGATAGAGACATCCAGACAGTTAGGCTTCAAAGAGATCGGAAACACGAGCGTTACTTTGCTGCAAAGCATTTTCGACGATCTCCTGCCGAATATCAAGACTATACAGATAGTAACTACCGCCGTGGATACCGTCATTCCGCTCATCATGCTTGATGAATCCTTTCAGTCGAAGCTGACTGATACGATCATGAATCGTTCGGTCAGAGACGATATCCGTGTCAATAAGATTCGCAACGAGTTGGTACCGTTCGTAGATATCCGATCGTTTGCATGGCGTTTTGCCTTCTTCCTCGAGCTGGAGTAAGCTGAATAGCGTCAGTTGGCTTTGTGTCGGGAGGGATTCGAGTTCGTCTTGCACTTTTCCCTTCTCGATGAGATCTCGCGCTTCGCGAACGTAGCTTTCGCCGACCTCTGAGTCGTCTCTTGTTCGCGCCAAATCTCCTGCTTTGTATAGTAACTTCAGTGCCTGTCGTGCACTCCCCGATTCTTGCGCCGAGAATGCTGAACACAACGGAATCGTGTCACCGTCCAAAACGTCATCCCGAAATGCCTTTTCGGCACGCTGTTTGAGGATATTCCGGAGTTGATTCGCATCATATGGTGGGAAGTGAATTTCTTCATCGCATAAACTGTCCTTCACGCGCGCACTCAGATTATCCCGGAACGTGAAGTCATTCGAGATCCCGATAACGCCGACTAGTGTATCGTCAACACTCTCATTATCGTTCGCTCGTGGCAGTTCATAGAGGATGTCATCGTCACTGCCAATCGAATCAATCTCGTCCAAAACGACTAGTAAGTGAGTTGCATCTAAGTCGTTGATATGATTCCACAACATTTGGTACACTTGACTGGCAGCATACCCTGTTGACGGGATTTTCTCGGATGTGTCTCGGAATTGGTTCACGAGATCGACTGAAACCTGATAACTGCTGGACGCAGATTTGCAGTTCAGATTGACTACCGTGATATTGAGATCGTCGTAGTTCTCTTGATCGGATAGTAGTCGGTTCAGTACCAGTCGTGTTGCGAGAGTTTTCCCAACACCGGTTTGTCCGTATAAGAAGATATTTTTCGGCGGAGCAGCGTTAATGACGGGACGTAGTGCTTCCTGATACTCGGATAATTCCTCGTCACGCTCGACCAGTTCTTCCGGACGGTAGTTATCACGGAGAACGGCTTCGTTGACGAAGATCGGGTCATCCCGAGTGAATTCCTTCAAACCCATTGGTTCTGGTCTGATACCATGATAGAATGCCATATAAACCCACCGTTCACGAGCAACATGAGCTTCACGAGCTTCATGAGCTACTACTCTATTTAAACACAGTCCCTCTCCGGTTTTCACGAGAAAGACTTCAGAAACCACTGGGTCGTTGTTATGAGAACCAGATACTCTCGTTTCTTTGTTCGAGACAACTCGGTGGGTAGCCATAGTAGACGTATTTACAGAAGAAAAGATTTAAATCCCTGATTGTTATATTAATCCGTAGTAGGTCTAGACTAGAGGTGTGTGGATTAGCAAAACAAGCGTTTCTAATGCGGTCGGACATTCTCAAGAGGGAGCTCGTGAAAAGTGGTGTGTGTGTGTCCGTTAAAATTGTGCTACTTATTAGCATAGACTCGTGAAATCCGGAGTGTCAGACGTACCGCCGTCTGCTCATTTTACAACAACCATCGATATAACCCAACGTTAGTATGATATACTAACGCAAGTCTTCGATTTGAACTCGAAGCTACTTTTGAGATATCGCTACTGGGTTAACAATTTATGAGGTCTATTTTGCTGGAGAATTAGTTTCCGTGGAGCTTTTCTAAGTGATTCATCACTGTCGCTGTCAAATCATTCAATTCGTGCTGGAGCCACTCCGTGGTCTCTGCGAGTGGTTGTCACTCAGTCTGAGTGATCGGGCCTGTGGCTCCACGAGGGCGCGGGACCGTATAGTCGCTCGTCAGTATCGTCAGCGTATGGCATTCTCTCGGGTGCTTCGAGGAGTTCGAGATACAATCCCCACTCCACTCGACAAAATATGTAGGTCAAGCCCTCCGTTGGCCCGTCGTCATTTGTCTGTGGCCCGTCAAGCATCGTGACGTCGTCTCGTTCTCCCAATCCATCTATTGCTACGTCGATATCCTCTACCTGGAGGCCGAGATGCGTCGCTCCGATGTCGGAGTTGTTCGGTGGCGTATCGTCCTGGTCGGGAGCATCCCACTCGAACAGCTCAAGGTTCATGGTTGGACCGCATCGCAACATTGCAAGCGAGGCTGTCGCATCAGGATGCACATCCAACCGACGCTCCATCGAATCACCATCGGAATCTCCGAACGGCCCTTTCTGATAGAGCAATTCACACCCGATGGCATCAACAAAGAAGTCAACTGCCTCATCGAGATCAGGAACGGTGATTCCAACGTGGTGGACGTTTTGTGCCGTCAACGGATGGTCGTTTGTCATAGTATTTATCTCAGATGGTGGTGTGCATAGGTTACTTTCGAAGGAGAACGATCCCGTCACCGACTGCATTCACTGGCTCTGCGAGGAGGACATCGAAGCCAACGCTTTGGGCATGGTCGACGAGCCATTTCATACTGATTAAGTATTCATCATCACGAGTGAGGACATTATCACCGGCTTCTAACTCATGCTTTCGGGAGAACTCGCCGACCTCCTGGGCGTGTTCGATGGCAGCCGGGTCGATACCGTCGAGTGCGGACCAAAACGTGGACGCAAACGCCTCGACGCCCCGATTTGCCCACCGTATCTGAGTCTCACGGTCGGCCGCTGTATCACGAGCATCGTTCTTCAAGAACGTTTCAGCGATACAGACGTAGCCTCCCTCAGGTAAGGCCGTATAGCAATCTTCGAGAAAGTCGACTTTCTGGTCGAGTGGATCGGGGATGTGGTGGAAGGAATACAACAGCACCACCATTTCCGGGAGTGAGGTGACTGTTTTCACGTACTCGGTCATATCGGCTGTTTCGAACGATAGGTTTGACACCCCGATTTTTTTCGCGTTATTCCGTGAAACCTCGGTGACTGTCGCTCGATTATCGATTCCGAGTATCCCTGTTGTTGGCATTTCTTCAGCCAATCGGACAGAGGTTTGCCCTGTTCCAGATCCCATTTCGAGTATTCGGTCAGGAGCCGCATGAGAGACAAGTTCTACAACGTTCTTCTGTAATGCCTCGTAGTACGACGTTTGTCCGAGGTATTTCTCAAACGTCTCATCACTAGTGTAAAAGCTCGGCGTCCCATCGAAGTCACCCATTTGTGTGCCCTCCTGCGCGAGAATGGACCCGATTCAGGGGATGTGCATTTCTCATCGATCGCATTGTTGAATGCAATCTATTCCACTGGGGTATAACAGATTCGGTAGGCGGGATAATCGGGTGATGGAATGGTGTAGAGGTAGCCTTGGTATCCTTCACCATGAATCGGCTCCAACGCGGGACGCTCATCAGCCGCAAAGTAGTCTGGTGTGCTGGAGATCGATCCCCAGAGGTCGTCTTCTTCTCCGAGAAATTGCTGGCACTCAACCCCAACGTGGTTCGCTTTATCAACAATTCCAAACTGGAGTTCACCTACACCGTGATTGTAGCGTGTGAGCGAGATGCTTTGATTGTACGTCGCATAGTGTGCCAACTCGTTCGGCCAGGTGAGTCGATAGTAAAGCGTCAGGCTGTCACCCGGCGGAAGCGGCTGGGGAAAGAGGAACTCTAATTTCTGTTCAAATGCTGGCTGCTGTTCGGTGAGATCGTTGACTTCCAGTCGCTGGCCGTCACGGTCATCGACAAACACGAGTGGATCGATGTCCTCGAATGTGATCTTGTTCTCGCCGCTTTCTTTGTGGGTGATCGAATTCGTTGGCTCTGTTCCGGCGTTCTCGACAGTTATCCAGCGAAAACTGTTCCACTCGTCGGCTGGTCGGTCAAGAAAGTCGATTCGCTTCACATGCCGATAGAAGTGGGAGTTATCAACTAATTGTGGGTCGTCATTCTCTAGGCTCCATGCCGTTGCGATACGGTCGCGTCGAAGCTGAAGCACGGCTTCGTCGATGCTGTCAGTCGAGGCATACTCCCCGCTCTGCTCAGTCACAACTTGATTTGCGACGACTTTCGCAACGTGATTTAGGAGATCTGCGTGCTGTTGGCCTTTCTCTGTGAGGATAAGACGATCGTCGTCACATGTGAGGGCATCATGTTCAACAAAGCGGTCGATAATCTGTCTGATTTGGTAGCTAGACGTGGTTTTCTCCATCTTGTGGAGGCGATTTTCGACATCACGATTGACCGTCTCGATCTTGGCAGACCGCAGATCACGCCGGCGGCCACCTGGTCCACTTCTGGTAGAGACCGAATCCAAGACGAGAAATGGTTCAACGCTCCGCGACCCATAGAGCGGCGCGAGACAGGCCCCGATTTGTTCTTTATCCGATGTGGATCCCCACTCAACGGCATCCAGTTTGATCTCGAGGTTTTGAAGGGTGGCGATGACACGATCAAGAATTTCGTTCCCAGTATCTGTGAGAACATAGCTACGATTCTCCCTCTTGATCAGCGAGATATCAGCGGTTTCGAGTGCTAGCGATTGGAAATGGCTCGAGACAGTTGATTGATGTCGGTTGATCGTGTTCGCAATTTCTGTCTGGGTCGTTGCAGTATCGCTCTCAATGAGTACGAGCGCGGGGAGTGTTGTGGGGGTGATTGTGCGGAGAATTTCGCCAGCAGTCGTGAGTACTGGCGTGGGCCAGTTTTGGTGAAGGGAGCGGGAGGCCATGAGTTAGTAGATAGTTATGGATGTAATATGCCCGGAAGTAAGCGTTATGGATGTAATATGACCTGGTATGGACATAGAATGTCCATATGCGAAATACTTAATTGAGTGTTTGGGAGATAGAAGGAATGTGATGGACCACCTCGAAGTGGCGGACGAACCTACTCAGAAGCTTTCGGGAGTCCGTAGTGGTCCTGACGGCCCAGTTGGCAATACGAACGATGAAAAACACCAGTTGCAACGATTCGTAATGAACCACTGGTGGTTGACAAATGAAGAATGGGTTAAAGATGCTCTACCATCGGTAAGAGACAGGCAGCTAAGCTAGGCAAGAATCAACGCCAAGAAATGACAACTCCGTCGGAAGTTATTGGGTGCTCCAACACCCGTCACACCTTCCGACGAACGTACAAGTGTTATTTCTTGCTCAGTGGACAAAATTGTTCGGGTTATACCTGCAGGTATAACCTCTTGTTCGCCTGAGTGACTCTGAGACGGGTCAGCGTGCGACGTATGCACGATGACACACTACACACAATATCTACAATACGACGACATTGAGGCCAAAACTAACCAGCAGTGCATCACGCCGGACGATTTGAAAACGAACGGCGTTATTTTTCTCCGTCGTCATTCACGCGAAGGTGTCGGCAGCAGCGAGAAGGACATGCTGAACTGTGAAACCACACGAGGGCGTCGGAATTCCGACGCCCTAAGCCGGGTCCATGGACCCGGCTACCCTGCTACCACTAGTACTATACTCACACTAGTGAGTGTGAGTGAGGGGGGGTACTCCCACTGGCCAGTGGGAGCAGTCCCCTTCGTGAGGTGGTTTCGATGAGTGGCACGGGCCACATCGATTTGTTCGTATTCGAACGAGCAATCGAACGAGTCCACGAATACGTCCAAGACAGATACGACGTCGGAGCGTCTGAGTCAGACTATTACGTGCGTATCGTGGTTGAGAATGCGATTGAAGAGTGGTGCGACAAAGATCCGAACGCGGAGATTGAAGACCTCATCCACAATGCCATGGACGCACTCGGTGGCGACGACAACGAAGAAAAAGATCCTTTGTTTTCGAATTTGTCGGTGGCGCCCGACGAGAAGACGCGCCTCGCTCGCGACGTGCGAGAATCAATTGAGGCTCTGTTTAACGAGGATTATGCGAAACGTGCGCCTGAGACAGACACGAAAGGCGAGTATCTCTCGCGTATTCTTTTCGAGTTCGTTACCGATGGTCGGCATGACCGTCTGCGCCGGAAGGTGAAGCGGATCGATCTATTCGCGCGGTGCGAGAGTGGCAATGCGAGCTCGGTCGAGCAGAAGGTTGCTCGTATCCGTTCGGAGCTTTCGGATAAATTCGATAACGGGTATCCGGTACAGCGTGACGATCTCGTTGCGGCCGTGAAGATGCAGCCACAGACGAAGACGCAAAAGACCCGCGAGAAGTTAATTCAGGAAGTCCTCGATCATGACACGGTTGAGTACGTGGAGAGTCCGACGACGAAGGACGTGTTCATGCCGCGTGAGCAGGCTATCCAGAGAATGGAAAACCTTGGGTTGCCCGGTATTTTGGACGGACCGAAGTACGACCGTCTTCAGGCAGGATACGAGTTCGCGGATCTCTCGAAGGATGACAAAATAGAAGGAATCAAAGTCGCACTCGTCCGACTCGCGATGCACGCCGATTTGGGAGGAACATACCGGCTGACTGCGGAACAGATACGCCGGCGTGTTTTCGGTATTGCCGAATCTGTGCGTGTCGATACGATTCGTCGATACATGAACGAAATAGCCGACGAAGACGGATTCACAGAAACTCAGACGGAGGAAAATAGCATGAAAGCCGTCCGCGTACACGTTCCGACGATCATCAAAACAGACGTTGATCTCCTCGAAAAGGCAAATCTCGCAAAGGAATACGATTACGAAGACGCGCCGGATACGGGATTGGTTGTGAACATTACGTCTCTGTTTGATGCCGAAAGCGAGTCTACCTCTGATGAGCCCTATCTATCGGAGCAATCCGACGACAGACAGAGTACAGTGCGTGAGGTAGATGCACGCTTTGATGAACTCGTGGAGGGGGTTAGCAGACTGGGGTTGAATAGAACCAGCAGAGGGTCGTCGACGGATCCCTCCACATCTTCTACACGTCTCTCAAAGCCGGTATCCTCGCTGACGACAGCCGACGAACTCGAGCGGCATCCATACCGTGACCCCGAGAAATTGCGCACTGTCTACGAGCAGGAGGGCACAATCACTGGCACAGCTGCTCACTTCGACGTGTCAGAAACCACAGCTCGCCTGTGGTTGATTCATCACGGGATCTATGATCCCGAGAGGCAGGGACTATCATCTGTTGCGAATCGGCTGGAAGAGCTCTCACCCGAGGATCTTGGACTTGCACCATTGGGTGAGTACCCATGATGATCCCGTCTTTCGGAAATGAGTACAGATCTCGATCGGACTATCGCCCAACGAAGTTGATGAGAACGTCGTATTAGACGGCTACTGTGGGGTGTAATTACTCTCACTTTTCTCACCACGATTTTGAAGTAGAAAAAAGCGGGAGAACTGGTCTGGCGTGATTACGGTTCACTTTCGGGCGTTAATTACGACAATGTAATCTTCGTGTCGTTCGTCTTCCGTCTACACCATCGATGTTTCGTCGTGTCGTCGATGGGGCCACTCCATGGTCTCTGTGGTTTGATTCCACCCCCGTTGTCTCTCTTCTACCGTTGTAGTGCTCGTACTCCGTCTCCTGCCGACGATACTAACCCAGGTACCTAGTACAGAACCTTGTGAATTCTCCACACGAAATGAGTCGCACGTGCGTCTGACTGAATTTCTTGTAGACGCCCTGTAATCGTCCGTGCATGAAACAGATCACACTCCGCGTACAGGAGGAGGTGAAAGAATCACTTGAGGACGAGGCGGCCGAGGACGGGCAATCGCTCTCCGAGTACATGCGAACGCTCATCGAACACAGAGACGAGGACACTGAAGACGCGGTCGAGTATGAGCAATTACAACAAGAACACGAGCGTCTACAGAGCGAACACAACCGTCTACAGCAGGATCACGACCGCTTACAAACCGATCATGATCGCCTCAAACAAGAGCACGAGAGTCTCACGCAGCAACATAGCACTCTTCAGGACGAACACAAGTCGGCCACTGAGACGCTCACAGACAAGCGTGTGGAGGCCGCGCGATTACAGGAAGCAAACGAGCGAATACAATCCGATTTAGATCGTGTGCGCAGCGAACGTGACAGTGCACAGGCACGCTACCAAGAGGCGAATACCAAGCTCAAGCTCCATAACTCCGAGAAAGACGGGTTCTTCTCGCGACTCGGCCAAGTTTTCTCCCGTGGCTAAGCAAAAGGTGTAGCATTATACGGTTTATTGGATCTAAAACCACCGCCAAGACGTCTTTCGAGTGCTTTACCCGGGGATTTTCACTCGTCAGGTGGTGTGTAGTGTACTTCTTCTTAAATCCATAAGCGGAAGTAACCAACCCCCGGGATTCCCGAATCAATCTGTGCGCAACGCTTTCTCACCCTGAATTGGTGGGCGATCTAAGAGAATTGTAACGAACGGCTCGCACGCTGTCAGCTCTCCCGTATTCACTCATCTGTTCGTTTTTCGGCGCTACTGGTGCTAATAGAAGCTGGTATAGTATAGCAACAGGGTTCTGCTGGAACCCACAGCGTGTGACAAAGGGGGTGGTTGAATATCGAGGAGATACGCCGCGACAATCAACGTGTAGTCCAGGAATACCAGCTGTATCGCGGTACGCTCAACCTGTAAGTAGCACGAGTTGAACTCGTTGTCTGGTCGGCTGAACAGAAGTGATATGCCGGGTGGAAATCACGTATCAGTATGAATCTGGTACTCACGAATATTTTCAGTTCACCCTTCTACCTGTCTCACATCATCTTCTCGGCGCTCATCGGGTACTGGATCTATCTCGACGCTACCGAGCGCGGAAGTGATGCAAATCTCCTCTGGGCTCTCGGATGTACATTCATTCAACCGCTTATTCTCGGCTATCTGCTGTACCGGAGCGAAATTGGAGGGCGCACCGAACCTGCTGGAGTCACAGAGCGGGTGATTGGTACCGTTGTCATTGGCCAGCTCGTGACTGAACAGCTCTGGTTTGGTCTCCGGTTCACCGGTATCATTGCGTCTCGGGTCTACCCTCCAGCAGTTGAGTTACAGTATTATGTCGCTCTGTTCGCGGTCGGTGTGATTCCTGGATATTGGCTTGTCTGGAAGCGAGGATGGGCACGTATCCGCAGGGAATTCGGCTGGGTTCAGGAGTCAGAACGTGCCACCGTTCAAAATTAGTAACTTGCTCTGATTTTCACTGATACGCAGAGGTACAGTATAGACGTCACGTATCTGATCTATTATCGATTTCTGGAATTACAATCTTTGTCGTATGCTTGCTCTTTGCATTCTACACAGGCCCGCAGTTCGGTCCCGAATAAATATCGCCGAAGACATCGCCATCCAAGCTCTTCTACAATCTGACTCACCATGTATGGTTCGAGTGTTACCATTGGTGTGGTGAAATGCCGTGCTCCTTGTGCAGCTCAGCAAAGTCGAACGTCCGAATATCGACCGAGTTCACCGTCGCAGCGTTCTTGTACACATCGATAACATCAAAGTCGTCTCCTGAAACACGAACCTCAGCACGGTCACCCAGTTGAACACGATTAAAATCTTCTCGACTTGTCCATCTATTCGAACAGCCCCATGAGCCTTCCTTGGAGAAGTCTGTCCCACAAACACGAATAAGGTAGTCTACGTTGAACCGTGTTGCAAGTCGGTTACGGGTGGCTTTTGACACGACAATGTTCGTCGGCGAATGGACACTATCCCCAACCATGTCTGGATCATAGCTTCCAACAATGTCTCCTTGGGCACGATCGAACATGATATTCAACGGTTCGTCTACGTACTGTTGTCCGTTGTACTTCCATTCCAGAGAGACAACTTTTGCTTGGATGTAACCGGTTTTTGCTACTCCAAGGTGAGAGAGACAACTTCCGAAACCCCCTGCAGTAAGAGTTACTCCCATTGTCCCAAGCACTTGCCGTCGAGAAATCATGGTGATGACTGGTGGTACTCTTGAATAAGCTTTCTGTATATTGTGGTCGCCTAATTTTTCGCGATTTATTGGATACTGTTGTTCTTGACCGATTTACTCCTTGTTGGAGTCCACATTCTACTCATGCAATGCTTTGTCAGTGACTCATAGTCGTTTCCACCTGACAGCGTGCACGTGCATTACTTGTGTGCCAGATCGAAAGCCGCAGTGGTGCCCCTTCTTCGGCATCAGTATCGCCAATGTGAATCGAGAGTCCGAGTATCTCACTATCGTATTCAGTGAGATTAATTGACTGCCACTTCGTTCGAGTATTGAGACGAGCACGAACAATATATTTCCCTTCTTTGCCATCCCAGACGCACGGCAGACTCGCTCCACCGAGACTCGCACTGGTTCGGGCCGTCGCTTCATGATCGGCCCAATAGACTGGATGGCCATCGCGTTCGATAAAGACATGGACGGTGTGCGGTTTGTAATCGAAATTAACGATGTCGACCTCGCCGAGGATTGGTGGGGCAGTTGATCCACGCGAAAAACAGCCGCTAATTGCAGCGGTTCCAAGAAGAGTAACGAGGTGACGACGGCGCATACCTTCAGTCAGTGCTATCCATTAATAAGCCTTCTATGAATCCTAACAAAGCTGCTATCCCTAGCCGTAACGTTCTAAGCCACGATTGTCTTTTGACATCAAGTTATCCACTGACTATCAATCTCGCTACAAGAAACCCATTCGTAGTGGTTGTCCCCACGTAGAGAGTACCCAGAGGCCAACCAGAATTGAGAAGACACCGCCGACACGATAGAGAAAGACACCTGTTTCGTTCAAACTGGATTCAGGTGTGACTGAGACAGGGTGGCGGAGGGTGAACAGCAATTGTGGGCGGATAATGCTCAGGATACCAAAACCGATGGCAAATAAGCCGACGAAGAGACTAAGCATACTTTGATAAAGAGATAAGCATATATAATGTTTTATGGTGGCTGTTGTAAGAGGGCTCGCGACTCGTCCTATCCGTTCTCTTCTTTACCCATTCTTCTAGATGGTCACTCAATTCGCCTGTTCCACTCGCTTCTCTAAATTAGATCCATTATACAGTAGGTATAATTATGTATTTTGCAAGCGTAGTAGTATTGATCATGTCCGTCCGCACCACCGCTCGAAAACCAATCAGCAAAACATTCGCACGAGACGTCGTTATCATTTTTGTCGGTCTCCTCGCCTTGTCATGGGTCATTAGCGGTGGGACGACTCTCACCTATCTTGCGTTCCTCTTTGCGTCTGCACTGCGCAATATCTACTTCGGCTGGATTGGCAGTGGGCCGCTCTTCTATGTTGTTGTGGGTATTGGACTCCTCGTTGAGGCACTCATCCTCACAGTCCTTTATCGGCTTGCTCGCCGAATTCTAACGTAAAAATGACGTGATTCGGGATCGAATTCTAGTACGAAATGGATTTTTGCGCTTTTTACTCAATCAATACAACTAGTATTCTGGAGAATATTATTAGATATGAAACAATATTCTCGACTCCTCCTTGTGCTTGTTCGTCTTCATTGCAATTGCTGGTAGTAATGCAGTTCTCCTTCCGCTAGATTCCTTCTCGACACTTCCAATCAGTATTCTTGTTCTCAGCATCTGGTGGCCGATTGCGTACTGGTTCGTGTACTATCGAAACCAAGGGACAATGTCAGAAGGGAGTCAGCCAACGATCGTCACATCGTCCGAGAGTCCCAATTCTCTTTAGGAACGAATTCTCCGCAGGGATGGGATAATTAAGCCAACAATCAAGCCTTCGACGGCAAACAGCGGAATAATCATGAGGCCAACGACGACCGAGACATAGGCACCAATCGCCCCTGCAACGTTGAGACTTCCCGTCGAGAGAACAACATTGATCGCTCCTACTCCAACGATAATAATGAGAGTCAGGATTCCGCCAAGAAGCCCAGCAAGGCCACCGTCATAGAGGCTATCAGCCGTTGTATTTGCTGACCATCCAGCGATCAGACCGCCAAGAATTCCCCATGGAGCGAGGGCACTGCTGCCACTCAGGATGCCGATTACGCCACCTGCAATTGCTGTGCCTACTGCCCCGTGGTAAACGTTCTTGTTGACCATTATGGACTATTCATTGATATCGGGTATAATATTTTCTACGAATATTCTGCCTTCAAATAGCACGCCCAGCTAGTATCCTGCTTGAATGTTCAGAGAGCACGGTTCAGTTGAATACACAATCAGGTAATCCACTAGAATCATATTACCGACCACTAACAGAGAAACGAATGGCTCGCAACTATCTTGCCGCTGTCCTCGTCCTTTGCATGATTGCAGGCGGTGCTTTCGTCCTTGACGCCACACTCCTCGATACGCCCTCTCAATCAGAGAACAACGAACTTACAGGCACACTTGCTCCTGGGCTGACCGCGACGGGTCTCACAGAGCCGGGCAAACTCATGGACGCTCATGAGCGAGTTCTCGAAACAGATTCACATACTCTCTACGGCACGGTGCTCCAGCACTATTCAAACGGAACTACTCGGAGACACTTCGTATGGATGGGCCAACGGAGTCACTCCTCAACACGGTCTCTCTATCGGAGTCACTATTTAGTTACCCAGCCACATTATAACGATCGTCCACTGACACAGCTGGCGTATTATCACCGCAACAATCAGACCTATGAAGCAGCCAGCTCCCCCACAACAACCACATACCAAGTGGTGAATGAATCCAGCGGTGAGATGGTTTCTAAAGCACTCACTCGCCACGGACGACTACCGTTGCTCTTTTCGGTGTTTAAACGCACAGATGGTGTCACAGTCTCGCAGCTGAATACGACCACTTCACACCCTTACTATCGGGTTCAGCTGACCAAGCTATCTTCTCCGGAGAGCTTTGCAGTCGCTGAGCGAATGGAGACAATACGAAATGCATCACTGACAGCCGTGGTCGACGCATGGGGAGTCATTCATCGATATCAACTACGCTCCATGGGGACAGAAGCCGGGCAGACGATTCATGTTCGAGAATCGATGCGAGTCACAGCGATTGGTCAGACATCGATTCAGCAACCAGCGTGGTATCAGCAAGCTCGAAACAACATGACGTCATGAGGACTGATTATGACAAGGAGAAACGGCTACTGATCGGCATCATTGAGGGTGCAACAGCAGTTCTCACGTACAATCGGGTGATGAACTCGATCACGCGAACGCCGATTGAGACTGATAGATTGGATGTCAGCGGAAGTCGGCATATCGACCGGCAACGGACGGAAGGGCAAGTGCTTGAATCAGTCCAACAGCTCGGATAGGAGCAATTTGATTGGATTCACCCGCGTTATCGGTTGGTGTTTGAGGTCGATTATTGCGCTGAATGAAGGTACTGAGCATTGTTGAATTGCGTAATAACAGGCAATAATGCGTAGACGGTACGGAGTCTTGATGAGTATCTGGTTACCTCGCGACGGTCTATCTGACGCTACCGTAGGTTTATATGACTTCAAATCAACATAGTGTATGGATATAATAACTGGCGTTATCCTCCCGATTGCAGGCTTTGGATTAGTACTGTATCTTGTCTACACCCTCTATAACTACTATCGAGCAGCACGTGGCCAAGGATAAAAATCGGAGGATCGTTTATAGAAATGAACATCGAAACATAACCCTCAGATAAGAACGTGAGCCTAGTAGTCGATCACTGCACAACGATCGCGTGAACTTCCTGAACGATTTTACACAAAATGGACACTTTCTACTTTCACGATCAGGGTGAGTACGCCGAAAAGCCTCGTCCAGTGAAGTAGAATCCGAGTACTACCAATCCGGCGGCACCAAACGTAATCAGGCTATCAGTGACAGCAATTCCAAACAAACCGAACATAGTGAAATGGATGCCATAGAGCATGTTCCGAACGGCCCCAAGCTGTGTGAGGTCGTCTTCGAGTACCATACGAACAACAAAGTTTCATTCGCTAAATAGACTCCCCCAAATTTTTCTATTGATTGTCGAGTTGTTGCTCCATCTCACCTGTATCTACGTCCCACTGAGCAATCACAGTCGGAAACTCGGACTCTCGAATCGCCCGAAAAGATCGTCATCAGAGGTTTCCCTCTTCACTGTCTGCGAAAATCGCACTCCCAACCTCAAAATCGTCCCAAGCACTACGTTTCTCCCCGTTCATTGTATCGTCACAAACGCCATGAAAAACCCAAGGATCACCAAGAGAGGCCCGCCGACATAGCGGACCATGTCGATCGCTCCCTGTGTCGGAGTGGGATCTTTCGCACCGCTGAGCCGGTTTCGAGCAATCCGTTCCGGATACAGTATGAAGATCACCCCAATCGCGAGAAACACAAGACCCAGTGGATTCATATTTCTCTATAGTTTGTCTCCTGCAATAATACTGCCTCTAAGAACAATACCAACTGACACAGGGTTCACCTCACCCAATCTAATCTGGTACGTCAATGGGAGGAACCGCGAGCTGCCTCAACGAAGCACTATCCGTCTCCTGTTAATACTAACTGAATGGGTATAATTATGGCCTCGCAATGAATCTAAAAAAACACGAGGACTCCTATGGCTCCCAATTCAATCAGCCGTCGTCACCTCTTACAGGCTAGCGGACTATCATTCTTTGCTGGATGTTCAGCGTGGTCAAAGCCAAAGAAGACGGTAGATCCACAGAACATCGAACTTGATCGTAGTAGCTGGACTCATACTCATCACGATACGGCAAACACCAATCACGCACCACAGAGCCATTCTCCGTCAACCGTTTCGCTAACACAACAGTGGCGAATACCGAATGTTGAAACATATGCAACGGTCTCTGATGGTCAAAGCATCTATACTGTTCTTCGACACCAATCACAAGATGTTCTCTGGCGGGTGAATACAGCGACTGGAACTCCTGACTGGCGGTTTCGACCGACGATTGAGGATGCTCGAAATATTCGTATTAACCTTCCAACACTGTCGCAGACGACGGTTTACGTGAATGTAGAATTTAGAACAGATGGCAAAGCAAAGAGTCGGATCTATGCACTCAATCGCCACGATGGTTCGCCACAATGGCAAACCGACGTTACTACACATGCGGCGGTTCGCCTTCACGAATCTGGCATCGCGATTGTCGCCCAACAGGATCCGGACATCTCGCTGGTCGAGGCACTCGACGCGACCACTGGTGAGAAGCTCTGGGAGTTCCCACAGAAAGAATCCTCATTTCCGTTTTTCGGGAAGAAGAAACAGACTGGGTATCAAGAGGACTGGATACCACCTTTGATACCGATTGTTGGGAATCGCCTCTACGTTGCGGTTGTCAAGGAGGATTGGGCAGAGATGCATGTCCTCAACGTCAAAACTGGTGAGGTGCAAAAACAGTTTGATATCCCTAGCCGTGTGGAACATTCGTTGGTTGCCACAAATGGGTTGTTATACGGGACAACCCATACGAGTATTCCGGGAACAGACGTCGCAACTGGGGTGTATGCGTTTGATCCTCGTGAAGAACAGCTGTCGTGGGCGACTGTGACTACGGATGATGTTTATTGGATTGGGGTTTCGAATGAGATCGTCTATTTTCTTGATTATGGCGGTATGCGGAGCGTAGATGCACGAACTGGGAAGGAATTATGGCAGAAAGACTCTGTGTTTGTGTATCCAGCGATTCTCGGAAATCATGTTGCAACATCGAAGCCGAAATCAAATCGGCTCACGTTCCATAATCAGCGCACGGGTCACTCTGTAGCTGAGATCTCACTCCAAAAATCCGATGAAATATCATATGTATTATCTGATAATACTGGCGTGTACATCACTACCAGAATATACAATAAAGGATCCACATTATACAAATTTAGTTAGTACCGGTGAGATGGTATTGAATCAGGATCACCAATAGAAGAAAGCTAGAAAAAGCCAAGATCTGGTACTCTACGGACTACGATGCTGAGGAAAGCTACTCTTCCTGAACGAATTTCACCTATCGTCCTGTCAATAAACCTTAGAAACGAAAGTATATAAGTTCGATACGCTTGCCAAACTCTCTTAGTTCTGCTTAGTGCAAATTGTGGGAGTCTGAGTCGCCGTATCACTGTGAGCAACTTCGATTGAATATTTGGTGTATAAGCAGAAGTAGACCACCCCTGGGAATACCACTGTATGGACTGATCAATGTTGAATTTTTAACGCTTGCTAACAAAGAAATAACCGGTAACAAATGACCAACGCCCTCAATGAATATCTTAAAGAAAGGCCAGCACTCGGCGGTCTTACCGTCCTTGGTATGCTCCTCATTGGAATGATGATTTGGGCAAAAATATACTATCCTCATCGTTCTATCGGAACTATTCTCTTTGACCCTGGTCTTTGGTTTGTCTTTGTTCTCATCGCCCCTGTCCTTTTTCTCAGTTATTACCTCAGTTCTAAATATTTAAACTGACCAATAACAAATAGCGCCTAGTCAATAATCCGAAGATACTACAAATTGTAGCTACAGATCGTACAAAAGACACGTGATGCCCGTTTTCTGCTTTCTAACCGCTAATCGCCACGATGATTGGCGGATGACGAAGAGGTATTAATCCCCTTCGTAATCACATAGAGTAATCCAGTGAGGAGCGCGGTATTTTGGATGACTGTGATGAGAGTACTCCGTAGTCCATAGAGGAGTTCAATACCGAACGCTGCGATGAATTCGTCGAGAAAATGGGCGAGGAGAAAGCCGAGTAAGAGGATTGTTCCAACGCGGAGGCTTTCGGTGAGTAGCCACTGACTATTGATGCCGAGTTTATTCATAGAACTAACTGGTTTTCTACTGCGATAAATCTACGCTCTCTATTTAACACGAGGGAGAATCTACGCTGAAACAATCAATCTATTTTGGGAGGAAGTCGAGTAATCAACTGTCAATTCTCTCTTTTCCCATCATCATTGAGTTTTCTCGGTACTTCCCTCATCGACTCGGAGCGTGAATCCCCACGTGAACGTCTCATCATACCCATTTTCGTCGCTGATGTTGTACGGGGTCTCAAATCTGTACTTCCCGGTTGGAATGCACCCTCCAACAGTGGGATCATCAACAACAATTAGTTCTTCACTCGATGATTCGCCCGGTTCGAGGGTTTCTGTCCCGGAGTACTCATTTGACCAACGTAGCTCCCCCTGTGATTTGCCGTCCGACCCAATGCAGTCAGGAGCATAATCAGCTGGTGGGCTATCTGGGGCACGGAGCGAATACAGGAGGATGCCCGAATCACCTGCCCGTGAGCTTGCACCTTTGTAGTAGGCTGGCTCGAACTCCCTCGTCGCTTCACCGGTGTTTTTCGCTGTCGCTTTCAGATGAGCAGTTTGTGTTTTGGTGAGTTCCGCCTGAACGACGTCGATAGTTAAGTCAACCGGACACCGTTCTGGAACCGAATCGGTCTGTCGGACGGAAACTCGTTTTGGGAATGGTGAGTTACCTGATGATGCGTTTCCGAGACAGCCAGCAGAGACTGCGAAGAGAGAGAAGAGGCTGAGTAGTGTAGTTCGGCGTTTCATGTTCGGAGGTGTTTCTATTAGACAATAAGCTTCGTGTACAGTGAAATATCTCTTTTACACTTCTATAAGCGGCAGTGGAACCACCCTGGCACCCCACTCAAAACCATGCGTGAATGCCATACCCTTCACTATAGTCTCGATAGGATCGTCAACGAGAGGATGGACGACTGTACTTTCTGAAATTACCAATGTTGATTGCGTATTGCCAGTATTGAGAATACCGGGTATTGTACTTGGACTTGTGATGTGCTCATTTATTATGAATGATGTCGTTTTAATATCCGATGACACAATCAATCCCAGCTCAAGTGTTCCTCCAGAAAACCGTTCCAAACACCGATTTTTTCAATTCTCTCATCAATATGACAATTTTTGCAGCACTAACAGTGATTCTATTCTATATTACAAACATTTTAGTAAGACGAAGGATTAGCAAATATTATTATTTAATTAAGTTATTGTTGTTATTTGGCGCAGTTATGGTCTCGTCACTTCTCGTAGGATGGGTTTCAGTAAACATGATTTACTTGATAATCATCCTGGGAATTAGAATTCGTTGGCCCACTCCACGGAATTCCCGTACTCGTAAAGGACGCACTTGAGACGACAGATATGCCAACATCGTTCGGTTCGGAAGCCTTTGCAGACTACATGGCTGAGCACGATGCGACCGTTATCCAGGACCTTCGGGAAGCGGGAGCAGTGATCCTTGCTAAAACAAATCTACCGGACTGGGCGACCTCTTGGTTTGGATTTTCGTCCATTACGGGCCGAACGAAGAATCCGTATGCAACGGATCGGGATCCTGGTGGCTCAAGCAGTGGAACTGGCGCTGCAGTGGCCGCCAATCTCGGTGCCATTGGTATCGGCACCGATTGTGGAGGGTCAATTCGTGTCCCCGCCTCGTTTGACAATTTGGTTGGATATCGTGTGACTCCCGGCCTAATCAGTCGGGCAGGTGTGAATCCTCTTGTCTCTCATCAGGATACGGCTGGACCGATGACACGAACCGTCAGAGACACTGCTAAATTACTGGATATCTTGGTTGGCTACGATCTGGACGACCCACTCACTGCTGTGACCGAACTCGAATCCATTCATGGTTCATACGTCGATCAACTCAGGCCAGACGCCCTTCGGGACGCACATATCGGTGTTGTCCGTAATGCGTTCGGTGACAGTGAGAACCCCAACGCAGCACCTGTCAATGATGTCATTGAAGACGCGCTCGTGACCATGCGTAACTCTGGGGCAAACCTTATCGATCCGATCGAACTCCCGAACCTCGACGATCATCTTGCACACACCATGTTGTACGTGCTGCAGTCGAAGCGAGACATCAACGGTTTCCTGGCACAACGAGACGTCCCAGTCGAGACCGTTGATGAACTCTACGAGACGGATCAGTATCATGAACTGCTCGACCTTTTCATCGCGTTTGTTGAGGATGGGCCTGACGACTTAGAGAACGAGGTCGAATACTGGCGAAGCCGAACAGCACAATATACATTCCAGCAAGAGATCCTCAATGTTTTTGCCGAACATGATCTCGATGCACTGGTGTATCCGGATGTTCAAGTGATTCCGCCACTGGAGAGTGAGATTCGGGAGGGCGAATACGAGACAATGACGTTCCCGACAAATACTCTCATCGCATCTCAGTCGTTATGCCCTGCAATGTCAGTGCCTGCGGGGTTCACGGATGACGATCTGCCGGTTGGTATCGAATTCCTTGGAAGGCCGTATGATGAACGAACAGTGCTCGGGTTTGGCTATTCGTTCGAGCAAACGACCCACCATCGAGGGGCACCAGAGACCGCGCCGTCGCTTTCCAAATAGGGGATGAAGCTCCGTCTCATTTCTCCCGCTTAATGCTGATTTCTGTCTTTGCCGCAAACCCCCGACTGTCTGGGTGGTAGCCAGGTACACATCGATCCAGCCCACTTCAATCCAGTAGGTGATTGACTCATCATCCCACAAGTCACAGTTACGAAAACAGACATTGATGGGTTTGCCGATAGTTTCACGGATCGTACGTCTGTATTTGGCTGCGGACTCACTGTCGTTACCAACGAATATTGCGTTGGATGTTATATCAGACAAATATGAAAAACGACCACCATTATTTTGAGATCGTATTTCCAACTACTCTGTAGGATTCCATCTGCCACTTAGTGCATGAACAAGATCAAGAAGAAAATTGGACTGTTCGTCGTTCGATGTCTGATGCGAGTTGGATTGATTGAAGAGCCCGGTGACAAGTGGCGAGAGCAGGAAGAAGAAAAGGAATGATTTTCTAAAACTCCTAAACATAACTGCTGCCGGCAATACGACTGACGATGGCACGCTCGATGTTTTTCGGAAGACGATGGGGATGCCAAATCGGCTGGCTACGATTGTAACGGCATAAACGATGTCCCTGCTGGGATGATTTTTATTTATTCAGATTACGTAGATATCTGCGTAGATTTTTATTGCTCCAGGGACGAGTATCTTACTGATCATGAATACAGACCGTCTCTTGAAAGAACTCGAGATTGTTGGAGATTTCGACGAAAAACAAGATCGACATCCACCGGTTATCCGCCTCATGCAGGACGTGCTTGAACATGGGGAAGTGCATGCGGAGTTCGGCGATGACTCAGACCGCTATGTCGAGATTCGACAGGGAACGACAACCTTTGATTTCGATGGTGAGATCTTTGTCATTGACGATGGGATTACAGAACACTACTTTACGATGAACCAATTAGTGAACTGGGAACGGCCGAGGAACGTCTTCGAACCAACTAAATAAGTAGTACCTCGTGACCGTCGATCGACTCTGCCTCGATTTCTCAATGGTTCCTTCCCTGGCTTGAGGCAAAACGTTAGAGAAGAACCGTTTCTGAATAGGATTGAAAGCCAGACGACAAATTGCCACTTGAAAATTTTTTACCCTTCTATTCGTGGAACTCAGTGAACAGATGATATTTTGTCTCGCCACGAAGTTCCAAAAGAATCCGTTCGACTACTATTTCAGTTGGGGCATGTAGTCCTGTGACTCGCTCCTCAAGGTCAGAAAAATTCTCAAACGAGCGGCGTCGTCGTTTTTCTATAATGCGATCTCGGAGTGTTGGCCCGACACCTGGAAGTAAATCGAGTTGATGGCGTCGGACGGTAAATTGGTGACCAATAGGCGACACTGGCGTATAACGCGCCAGCAGCAACCGGGCCGACCGCACGTGCAACACTCCCTGCACTCTGTGTCAGCCCAAACGCACCACCTTGCTGATCCTCGTCCGCATTTCTCGATACAAGGGTCGTCAGCGTCACATTCGCAATACCGTTCCCAGCCGCCAGAAACGATAAAATTGCTAATAGTGCGAGCAGCGATCCCGATACCATCGGAACCGGACTACTACTAAGTGCGTGGAGTAACTGCCCTAACTCAGGTGCGAATGGAATCGCGGCAAGTGTAACGAGTTGGGTGCTAATGCCTGCAATCGCCAGAGACCGATCGGTAAAGCGTTCGGTTAGTCGACCGATGAGGCCACCCTGCACAACAGCAATCACGACACCGACATACGCAAGCACATACCCGTTCACTGTCGGTCCGTATCCGTACAAATCCTTTGTCAGCAGTACAAACATGCTCTCCATTCCCGAAAATGCCAGTGAAAGGAGAAAGAACGCAATGATGAGTCCATTCAATCTTGGGTCCGAAAGGGCGTCCAGAAGACGAGTGAGACGCCCCGTATCATCAACAGCGTTCGTTTGTTGTGTCCGGGTTTCAGGCAGTATTACTACCGCCACAATGAGATTGAGTGCGCAGATCCCTGCGGCGAGAAAGCTCGGGAGCGTGAACACTGTCGTCGGAATAAATGCCGGAAGGAGCCGACCGGCAGTCATCACGATCTTTGGGCTCGATGCGATCCCGCCCAATGCTGGGCCGAAGACAAACCCGAGCCCGAATGCTGCGCCAACGAGACCGAGACCTTTCGCTCGCTCGTCTGGCCGTGTGATATCAGCTATATATGCCTGTGCGGTTGCGATATTGCCACCCATTGCGCCAGCTAACAACCGAGCGGCAAACAGGACAATGAGGCCGTTGGCAAGGCCAAAGAGCGTCCACGCAATCACACTACCAAGAAGTGAAATAAGCAGTACTGGCCGGCGCCCATACTGGTCACTCAACCGACCGAGAATGGGTGCGAAGATGAATTGTGTTATCGAGTACGACGCGATCAATACACCGACAACAAATTCACTTGCCCCAAATTGCTGCGCATAGAGTGGGATAATCGGGATGAGAATCCCAAACCCGAGGAGATCGACGAAGACAGTAGTGAAGGTGATAACGAGTGCTCGTCTGTGTCCAGGTTCTTGTGCCATTGTTAGAGGAGCCCAGCGATGACGAGTAATGCAGCTGCTGCCATCGCTGCGACGAGATACAGCCCCCACGAGTTCTCGACAGCAGTTTTCGTATCACCTGTTTCGAGCGCGCTGGTGAGTTGACTTGTTGCTGCATGTGAAACACCAGCAAGAACGAGCCACAACACAACCATCGACACGACAAGGTGCCCACGACCGGTCGACTGGAGGCTCCCGAACGTATAGAGTCGCCCGGCGAGATGTCCACCTGTGATGAATAGTAATGCGACGGCTGCCACTGAGAGGTAGCTGAATCGCTTTGCAATAGTGCTAAGCGCCCGAGCATCAAAGTGATTCGCGCGAGCAGCTGGTAAGACTGCACCAACGAACAGGAGGGTTCCTCCAGCCCATGCACCGGCAAACACGGTGTGAATAACTCGAATAATTGTATCGATGAGTGCCATCATTCCATCCTCTGAACCGTATGTTTATACGTGTTCGGATAATATCCGACTGTGTATAATCCAAATACGATTATGAACTTCGATAGCAATCGATCCAGAGGCGTGTTGACTCCGGCCGACCGAGCGTATCTGCTTGGGGAAGCAGAGATGAGCCATGAACAGTCCAAACGAAACGCAGAGGCACGGATTCGACGGCGAGTGACAAATAGCGTTCTCGACTTCGATGTCCTGGTTCACCACTTCAAACAGAAGGATCGCCAGCAAGTGTTTGCACAAGCGGCGGAAAACGACGACTTCATCGACGGCCTTCGAGCGATGCTGTCGTTCGTCTACATCGGGATGAAAGAGCAAGGAATTGATTTCGAGACGGTACTCAAACCGGCCATCCAGAAGTCTGAAGAGGTGTACGCTGCAGACCGGCTCGCAACGACCGTTGACGTCGATGTCGCTTTCGACGTAGAAACAACCGTTGGGCCGACGGTCGATGATATCACTACTCGGCTCGATGCAGGCGATGCCGTGACACCACGTGAGCTGTTTTCCGTTATTATTGATGAACAAGGAGTCGTTGATGGATTCGATGAGATTCAACTCCGGCTAACTGGCAACGACAGTGACGTCTCGGAAAGCGAGTTCGTGGACAGAATTGCACGGTTTCTCGATGTGTCCGTTGAGCAACAGAGTGAGTCGCTCGTCGTCCTTCGCCCGGTCGAGGATACCACAACTACTGACTGATAACTGTGGGCGGAATATAATCTATTTCGGATTAACCAGTAACCCGAAATAGAAAGCGTTATTCCCACGGTTCCCAGAGAGCCAACTATGGCTCCAAAGCCATCCGAAAATCCGACGAACGACAAACAAACGACCGGCACGAGCCGTCGCCGTATTCTTACGCTCGGTGCATCTCTCGGAGTAACAACGCTCGCTGGATGCCTCGGCAGTGGAACCGACAGCTCGGACACAACAGAGAATACTGATGGGTCGGCTGTCGATTCGTGGATGAGCGACGCCCTCAACTATGATGGTGTCGTGGACAAGACGGGGTCAGATCGAGTCGTGGTTGCTGTCGGTGCGGGAGGTGACACTGGCCCGTACGCGTTTGATCCCGCCGCAATTCGTGTATCTCCTGGAACAACGGTGGTCTGGGAATGGACTGGTAAGGGTGGCGCACACAATGTTGTTGAAGAAAATGGTGCATTTGCAAGCGACTTACTGAGTAACAAGAATGCGACATTTAAACACACTGTTGAAGAATCCAAAACGTATCAGTATGTCTGTGAACCACATCGCAGCATGGGTATGAAAGGAGCTCTCGTTGTCGAGTAGATAGGGTGACCATTCATTTCCACAATATTTAATAGGAATTATATATCATAGGGTTGCATATTTCTGGTTAGTGGGGTTCACACGGCATAAAAAGTAGGATGTTCAGAATAGTTTGTCTATTGATGTCGGTAGTAGTGGTCACCTCTCGGTATGGTTGCTCTTCTAGTAAAATATCATAGATATAATTGCACAAATGGTCGTGAATATGCTGTTTAGTCTAAACACGCCGTCGAACGGTGAACGTGATTTTGGTGTAATCTAAATCCACTACCGGGAGCCCATCAACGGAAGTATACAAATCCGGTACGCTTGCCAGACTTTGTTAGTTCTGCTTAGTGCAAAACGTGGGAGTATGAGTCGCCGTCTCAGGACAGCACGAAATTTGTTCCACCAGTAGGAGACTACTTCTCGATTCAACCTCCACGATCTTACAAGCGATTGATGAGGATATTCATTCTCGCGTGAACCCCTTCGATAGAGTTGGCGGTTCGCGAGAACGTACAACGGCTGGATGCCTCGACAATAAAGGGGTGATTGAATTTATCTATATACACTCCCAATGTCGCTACGTAACCGTCAGTATGGGCTCCAACCTTTCTGATGAGACAGCCGATAACTACCGTTCAATGTACTGTTTCACAAAGATTTACAACGGTATTCTGGGTACTCTGTTTGAGGATAAAAATGGCAACTCTTGTAACCGGTGGCCTTGGTCGTTCGGGACGGTGGATAGTTACCACTCTCGCAGATGCAGGTTACGATGTCGTCTGTGTCGACTTCACCCATCCCGGGTGGGGCATTCAGGGTCGAGAAAACGTCGAGTTTCGGAGATGTGACCTTACCGAGTTCGGAAAAGTAGCGCATATCGTCGCCGAGATCGATCCGGATCACGTTGTTCACTGGGGTGCAATTCCAGCAATGGGACGAACCGCTGGGGTCGAAGTATTTGAGAACAATGTCATGGCAACGTACAACGTGTTGGTTACCGCGGGTAGAGCAGGCGCCGACATCGTCGCGGCCTCAAGTGAGAGCGCGTACGGAACTGCATTCGCTGAAGAACCGTGGCTCCCCGATTATTTCCCGATCGATGAGACACATGAATTGCGACCTGAGGACTCCTACGGGACATCGAAGGTCGTCGGGGAGAATATTGCAGACATGGTCACACGGAAAAACGGCGTCAAGATCGCGTCGATCCGCCCATCGTGGATTCAATATCCAAATGAATATCGATGTCTCGATACCCGTGACGACCTCTCTGCAGGTGTTGGAAACTTTTGGTCATACGTCGACGTGCGTGATATCGCATCGCTCGTTCAAGCAGGACTAGAAGCGGACTTCGATGGTCACGAACCATTCTTAGGTGTAGCTGCGGAGAATTACATGGATCGACCATTACGAGAGTTGATCGCCGAGTACTTTAGAGAAGTTCCTGAAACGTTCGACGTGGATGGTGATGGATCGGCATTCACGACACGGAAGGCTCAAGAACTCCTTGAGTGGGTGCCAGCTCATTCGTGGGACACTGCTGCGACCGAGACAGTTCCCGATCCACAGCTCACTGTCGATTGATTCCAGGTGTAGATTTGACCGCGACGTATCGCGGCATAATTAGCATTCCTTTATCGATCATCGCGTGGTCGTAACGATGCAAAGCAGTTTCCTGTTCGCAATGCGTTTGTGTGTTGCCGCAGTAGCGACTTGGGTGGGTGCTAGTACGTGACAAACTGTAATTCGATGTTGGGCACGTGCCCGTTCTGTCGGGCGACGATTCCAAGAAGTAGTCTCCACATCGAATACGAGACCGAGACTGGGAACACAGTCTATGCGGAATGTCCCGGTTGTCGTGAAATCGTTCGACCAGACTAATTGTTGTTCCGAAAATCGGTGATCAATGCTATGATGGTCTGAATCTCCTACGAGGATATAAATCGATAAGCGGCAGTGGGATAATAGCATTCTACAGAGACTGCATACGGCATCGAGGTGTAGACGTAGCCATGATACAGTGACCCACATGTACTGCGTGTTTTCGTATGTAAATTGTATTGATGGGGTCTACAATGCCGATACGTGTGGACTATCAACGTTAGCCAAATGATTCTTTATTGAATTGTATCCCATACTTATTATTGCGGTACTGGGACATGTGTTGACGGTAATACACCTGTCCACCTTGTTACCTCGACCATCGGAGGTGTCCCTGCCGATAGCACTGTTAGCAGCACTCTTGCGTTCGTTGCAGGAGTCGCCAACAGCCCGACTATACACAGACTATGACCGCAAACAACAATCCCCCCACGGACGATGGGACGCTCGAATCGATCACAGACCTTTGTGCAGACGCAACAGACCAACTCAACTCGCGGCGCGCATTCATGAGCAACACAGTGAAGGCTGGCGTCGGCATTGGTGCTTTATCCTTTGCTGGGTCAGGGACCACAGCAGCGGGCGACAAAGCACGAATCTACGGCTTCACGGTTGTTCCGCCCACCAAAGACACGCACAAGCGGACTTCCAAGTGTCAGTACCCCTCGAGCGAACACGGACTTGCGCTGTACGCAAAGCACGGCAAAACCGCGCTCGTTCCGGTGAACCTCTCGTCGGGCACGTTCAACGTCAAGAAGGCTAGCCCAATTACGGGGCTAAAGAAAGATACCCTGCTTGTTGGATTGGATTATCGACCATCCAACGGCGTATTGTACGCGTTGGATGCTCACGGTCAACTCTACACGATCTCGATGCCGAAAAAGCACGGCAAAGCCGTCTCGGCCCGGCCGGTCGGGTCACCAGCCGACTATAGTGGTGCCGACCTCAGCGATGGGATCGGGTTTGACTTCAATCCAGTCGCGGATGCGATCCGCGTTGTGACGACAACCTCCGAGAGTTTCGTCACGAACGCCGATGATGGAACGATCATTCGACAGGATCCCGATACATTCTACGCGACGGGTGACCCAAATGAAGGGACAGCGCCGCAACTCAGTGCCGCAGCATATACCAACAGCGTTCCGGACCCAACGACAACCACGCTGTACGATATCGACAGCAATCTCGATGTTCTCGTCCGCCAGAACGCCGATCCGAACTCACCGAACACTAGTGAGCTCACAACGATCGGTGAGCTCGGCATTGATGTCGCCGCGATCAACGGCTTCGACATTTCGGGGACGACTGGGACGGCCTACGCAGTGTTGACTGTTGATGGGAAGACTGGACTGTACACGATTGATCTCATGTCGGGGACGGCAACGCAAGTTACGGGTGACGGAATGGACGACACCGTTACCGACATCGATGTGCTGAATTATGCGCTGACCCTCGAAAAGTTAGAGGCAGCCTTCTACACGCAGGGCCAGCAGATGTTCAGCGAGTGTGAAATCGAGAACTCTGCGGCGGCCAAGCGACTCGGAGAAGAACTGCAGATGTCAACCTATGACTATTTCAACCTCATCCGTGATCACGAACAGACACACGTTGAGACGCTCACACAAGTGATCACGGATCTCGGTGGTGAGCCTGTTTCTGGCCTCGAGTTCGAATTCCCATTCGACACTGTTGAGGAGTACTTCGCGCTCGCCCAAACGTTCGAAAACCTCGGTGTGTCCGCCTACGATGGTGCGATTGCACTCATCGAGAATCCGGATCTCCAGACCGCTGGGGCGACGATTGCAACCGTCGAAGCCCGGCACGCCTCCTATCTCAACATTCTCAATCAGGATGTGCCGTTCCCGATGGCGTTCGACGAGCCGAAGACGATGGAGGAGGTGCTCGCAGCGGCCAGCCAATTCATCGTCGATCAGTAACACGACGACGATTGCGTTTCCCCTTTCTTAGGAACTGGAGTAATCTGCTCCCGTTATACTGACATCAAAGCTTCTGATCGTGTTTTTCGAATTTTAGACAAAGCCGCCCTCAGAGCATTGGGACAGGATACTAGTCTGGCATCCCGATTGTCCGTGAGTCTTGGTGGCTCACGTGATGTCCCACCGTAATCAGTGTGAAAAGGAGGACAATGACAGTCAGTACCAGTTGATCAGACACTTGTCCGACGATAGGGAAATTAACAATTGTCATCGTCAGAAGTCCACAGCTAACTATCACTCCACTACAATACCAGAAGGCCCACCCTCGAATCGGAGTCATACGCACGTCGGATTCATTCTCTTCCGATGTTTCCGATTTGTGTGGTTGGCTGGTCGAGAGATACGGATCGAGTTGCCTGGCGATGTCAGTTCGCGTCACGAGTCCTCGTCCTTGATCATACTCAATCACGCCCTCTTTATCGAGTTTGGGAAGATGTGACTGATATAAGTTGACATAGGTCCGCTGACGTTCTTTCGACACTAATCGTTCAATCGGTGTCTTATATTCCCATGCTGCAACTTGTTCAGCGAGATCACGCATTCGAACCGGATCCGTTGTTTCCTGGAGATAGCGGAGTGCATAGCGTCGGCGTTGGACCTGTAACAGATGGTAAATCGTATCTTTCGAAAGCTGGTGAGGGTGCTCACTCCCCTTGTCAGAAGTCGAACTACCATCAATTGGTTCTGTTGTCTCAGAACTCGTACTCATGAAAGTCTCTTATTTCTAATCTCTTTTAGGCCGTAAAAATCGAGGAAAGTTTGGTATCTTGTCTTTACAGGAATCCTACAACAGGATTCTAGTAATACGTCTTATTCCGAGACGATGAACTGGCCAGCGATTTCTAGAACCTCGTCCATCGATTTAGCCTCGTCAAAAGCATCTGGATACGGCGACTCCATGTTCACACCGTTGAACACCGCTGCGTGACGGGCTTCGACACTGTGAATTGAAAGCGCTGCCGAAAGCAAGTCACTGTTCTGGATCGACGGTGCGGCACCCGCGTAGGCAGCCACACCCGTGTTTTCGAGTGCCATCGCCACACCCAAGAACTCAGCAGGTGTCTCGTACCCGAAGTTATACTCAGCGGCTTCGACGGGTGTGCCACCGAGGTCCGTAATCACCTTCGTGAGCTGGTCGACGTGGACTGCTTCGTGCTCACCAACGACTTTGACCTGGTCTGGGATCTGCTCTCGAACCTCATCACAGACGTCGCAACCAAGATCGGCGTTCATGAAGTCGTCAGCAGAGAATTCGTCGAGCCCTTCCTGGTAGAAGGTTGCTTCGAGGTGTTCAAGGGTCAGTGCGTAATTCAGAATGTCAATGTCGTTCATGCTATTATCTCCGGAACCGCTGTCGTTATCATCGCCATCCGATCCATGCTCATCTGCTCCGGCCGTCCCCATGCCGAGTCCTGTCATGCCCGCTGCCCCCACAGCTGCGGCGCCGGCAAGGAACGTGCGCCGGGAACTGAGTTGCTCGCGCATGCTGGTATTCGTTTGTTCGATGCCTTTGGTGTCTGGTTTGGTAGGTGGATCCTGGGTCATGATCGATCACTGTACCCAGCTGGTACACCGTTAGATACGGCCATGGACTACAAGAACGATTTCCGAACTCTCACCCAAATCCAACCCAAGTAAAAATAGCGACCTCAGTCCCAGGTAATCCAGGTCAAAAAGACGAGTGCAATCGTCTCAAAAATTCGAATGAGCATGATGGCTCGCTGGGCAATCATCGGCATCTCCGCCGAAAACCACACGTGCAGTACGTGTAGAGGGTACGAAGTCGTCGAGCCGACCAGCGCGTCGCCAGCGTGTTCTTCCCGACAGCAGCGTCCGCTGTTCGGTCTGGCCACGTGGTGTCTAACAGATTCACGAACACGATTGCTGTGAATGGAACGAGAGCAAGTACGACCTCTATTGTGAGACTGCTAGTTTGGACAACATAGCCGTAGAGCGGAAGAAGCATCCCACCAAGAATTGCGTTATCCAGTTCACCGAACCCTCGCCATGCCAACCGAAGTGGGCCGACAGAATACTGCCAGCCGAGCGCGATCCCAATCGCAAGCACGACGAACGCAATGGATGGGAGTGCCTGCCAATACAGAATCACAAGCAAGGCTGTCGCTGTAAGTGATACAGTTCCAGCAGCCAGTGCTACATTTGGTGAGAGTCCAGTTTCAGGGAGTGCACCACTTCCACCCGAAAAGGGTGTCCGAGTCGTGAGTTCGTCTGTCTCGGCGTCGGCATATTCATTTGCGTGGTGGACACTAGCAGATCCCACAAGCACGACTACGAGACCGATAACGAACCGCTGTGAGTGGAAGGATTCCCCGTGTGTAGCGGCGATGGCGGCACCAAGCCAGTAGACGATCATAATAAGCACTAATTGTGGCGGTCGTGCCATCCGAACAATCGCCCGTATGATAGTCCACTTCTCATGCCGTCCTGGATCCTCTCCGGTCTGTGAATCTTCCATTGTTGAGCGCATACAGTGCTAGTTTACTCGGGAATATCCCGATACATTCCTTTGTGGAGCGCCCAATCATATGGTTTGTACTTGATACGAGGGTGTTCGGATCGCTGAAGCACATCGTACTGACGAAGACAGTCGTAGATGCCGCTCCGTCCACCGAAATCTCCGCGATAATACAGAAACAGGCGAGAGACATGAATAACATCTGCGGTGGTGTCATACGTTGTTGATTGAGAGAGAAACGACCGCGCACTCACGTCGAGTTCAGCGTCGATATTCGCGAGACTATATGCCACGATCGGTGGACAGCTCTCAGCTCCGCAATTCAGCGCAAAATGGATACGTGGGTCAAGGTACTGGAGCCGATGTCGTCGCTCGAACTGACTCGGGAACAACGATGGAATGTATCCAAGTCCATATTTCCATTTTGAATGGCGGAGAAGGCCATGTTCAATAGCATCGAGACTCAGTGCAGTTCCAGCTACATCGATACGAGGTTTTCTGAAAAACCGGCGTTTGGTATCGAAGAGGCCTGGGTCGCTCTCGAGATGATATTGGACGGTGGCGTTGTATAGATTAAGCCAGAACGTCAGTGCCGCGTGGTGGCTGTCCTGCAGAATTGACAACTGGTTGTCGTTCAGTCTCGCAAGGTGGCGCACGTATTCGTGTGGATTCTCGCCATGTCGAACAGCCATGAGAAACTGACGTGCTATCTTGGTGAGATTCCGAGTATCATGTATAAGCGGACGTTAGGGATGGCACTTAGTATGCTACTCGTGGTAATGAGTGTTTGTTTGGTAGCACTGACTGCTGACTTTGAGGTTGATCTGGACAGTGGAATATCTTCGACCAAGTTATTCTCTCGATTAGGAAGGGTGAGAGAAGTCACTCAATTGCTACCGCCACCGCCTGGCGTTTCGGTCTCCATTCCCGACTGGTTCCCCATCCCCGTCTCATTTCCCTGTCCATCCTGATTCATTGCCACCTGCGGAACGACAGTCACATTGATGACTTGGCTCACGGCTGGATACTGATAGCCATCGTTTGCCGCACTCACTAGTCGGACTGGCTGGGTTTCCTCTGGTCCCGTGTTGGGCGATGATTGTCGTTCGACTTGATCAGGCCCGACACCTGGCGCCTGGTTTTGCTCCGTTCCTGCATCCCACAACAGAACCTGCGGTGTGACATTTCCTTGAATCGGATGGCCTGTGCCATCAAAGAGAGCAATTCCCGATTCGTCGGGACTGAAAAAGAGATCATTCGATGGCACAAACATCGTTGCGAACGTGAGGCGTTCACCAGGCATTGCCTGGGTCATAAACTGGTACGACTGCCCCGGGCCAATTGGACTGGGTTCATTTCCATCAACGGGAGTATCGAAGACACCGCTAGTTGTCACACCGTCTTGGTTCGGCAGTGACTCGCCGAGTTGGGTTGGATCACCATCCTCTGCGATTCCCTCTACTCCCTGGCCCCGATCCTGCTTACCAGGTGTGAAAATCGGGTTTGACCTCATGAACACTGCATATGCACCGGGTGAAAGTGGAACTGGCTGGGGTTGCCCTTCTGCTGGCTGTAAGGTCATCTCCGAGGAAACGTTCTCAATGCGGACGCGAAATGCTGTTCCCGCTTGCGAGCGTTCTCCGCCCGTTCCGGTTTCAGTTTGTGCGCTTACCACAGGAGCACCAGTCAGAAGTGAACTCCCTACAACACTTCCTGCACTCAGTTGTGCTGTTCTTCGTAGTATCTGGCGGCGTGATACTTGTGAGTGAGTTCGAATGGTTCTCCTTGCTGTTGACTCTGCGTGTCTGCAGGTGTCAGAACTCCATTCCTTGCTGTCGGTCTGTCTCATTCTGGATCCCCCCTGGAAAGATGAGCAACAAGAGATGATAAAACGGGAACTCCGTCCATCAAGTGTCTCGCTAGTCTGTCCTGGTCAACCCACCAATACACCATCTCGAAAGCAAGGTAATAGACGAAGAGGGAGTAGTAATGTATAATGGTCGGACAGACGAACATTATTTTTCACCGCCGATGACATCAGGGAGAATCCTTCTCCTGTTCCTTGTCAAACCAGGCACTCAGACCGTGATGATCAAAGAGAGACAATCAAGAGTAAACTGACTGTAGAGCCGGTCAGTTGGTCACTGGGTATCTTCACCCGAATAGAAGCTCCGGTCCAGCGTTAGCAGGACGTTACTCGCAGAGGATTTCGGTAGAGAACGGAAGTGGAACTGGCCACCACAGCGTCTTCAGGGAACCATAAAAATCCGCCACGACAGCGAGTGGGAGGTTTTTCGTCGAAAACTCGTTCTGGAGCAAGGATACCATCATCTCAAAGGGTTGTACACGCGTATGGAATACCTAATTACGGACTGCATGAGTGCGCGTAAAGGCAGGATCCGTACTAGTGACATCGATCTTGGTTTGGCGCGTCGTGGTTCAGCCATGACAGTTACGTAAACGTAACTGACTATCCGCTTTCGTCATATCTAATCGTGCCGTACAGAGTGTGAGAACCAATGCAAGTGAGTGTCACCAAACTCGTCGTGGTTGGAATCGTCACCGTCGTTCTCGTGGTCGTCGGCGGTCCGCTGGTCGCCGACGTTTTCCTTCCCGAACAATCTACGACTGTGAGCGAAGCAGCCGTTCCGGCTGATGCGACCGCGATAAAGACGGGAACGTTCAACGGTGCTGATAGTGCCCACGACGTGTCGGGAACTGTGACTCTCTATCGCGACAGTGATGGGCATTTCCTTCGCTTCGAAGCGTATGAGCAGACACAAGGACCTGATGTATTCGTGTATCTGACACCCGCGGCAAACCCCGAAACAGAGGCAGATATTGAGGCTGGAACGAAAGTGCGCATTGACGGCGGGGCGGACGGTGGCGAGAGTACGAAAGAGGGGACGTTCACCCAACGACTTCCCGCCGATTTCGAACCTCAAGAGTACAACGGTGTGAGTATTTGGTGCGATGATTTCAGTGTTCCGTTCGGGTCAGCAACGCTCTCGGATGTCTGAGCGAAGTGCGTTGTCCGTAGCCCAGTCATCACGCTGACTATTTTTCAAGATAATGGACAGTAATAAAATAACTAGCGAATTCTCGGTGATGAGTTAGATGGTTCGAACGTACGGATACACTGCACCCAGAACAACGCCATACGCGAGGTGCCAAACAAGGCTTGGCAACGCGAACGTTGGCACTGCTGGTGCAGCTGGAACGCCGACAACCTGCAGCCACAGCGGGAGAATGATTGAACCGGTCAGGACCCATAACACCACCCCATAGATCGCCCCAAGGCCGATGCTTGCCCGCTCACTCTCAGCGTATTTGTGTAATGAGGTCAGTGAGATCATGGCGGCGAAGATAACACCGAAAATCGCGCTGTTCGAGAGATGGATGAACCAGCCAGCAATGCCGCCGCTCAGTCCATACAGAGCAGGGATTACAATTGTAAGGGCGTCTGGGCTCAGAATGAGTAGAAGGATGCCCATTGCGACACCACCCGCGAGCCCGGCGATAACCGCCCCTAACCACGGGCCATATCTTGGAGAAGTTTGTTCCGCGGTAACTTCATCAGTCGTTGCTGTTTCTGTTCCCATATGGTAACATATGGCATGATCAAGTAAACAGTCGTCGAATTCTTCGAAATACACCGCGTTCTTCAAAATTGACAATGTACACTAAAATCCCTTCAGCCTTCAACAGCGGCTGATTCAATCCGTGCCTCCGAGACGATTCTCATGCGCGCTACTCACGGGTATGCGGTGTAGACAGAGAGGACGATCGGTACATTGCCATAGACACGACTTGTGGCCTCATTCGTTGCGACAACCTACGTTATGCTCGTGTCTGATTACTACAATTGAATTATGTATGGGCTGATTATAATGATATTAATATAGTTCTCATTCATGTCACTAGAGAATTAGACAGAGACGTTAACCACGCTGGAACCGCATATACGATAGCTACCCAATGAGACGCCTTACCCGTCGGATGACAGACGACGAGACGGAGCACACTACCAAGGAACATAAAGGCGTCCAGAACTGTCCTGAATGCGACTCACAAACACTGCTCACGAGCGCAGACGGGAGTGAACTCGTCTGTGAGGACTGTGGCTTAATTATTGAAGAGCGGACCGTCGACCGGGGACCAGAGTGGCGAGCGTTCAACCATCAAGAGCGCGAACGCAAGTCCCGGGTCGGCGCGCCGATCACCAAGACCATGCACGACAAAGGTCTCACTACGAATATCGACTGGAAAGACCGAGATGCATCCGGTCACGCGCTGTCCGCCGAAAAACGCAACCAGATGCACCGACTGCGAAAATGGCAAGGACGAATCCGGACGAAAGATGCTGGTGAGCGCAACCTCAAGTTCGCGCTCTCCGAGATCGACCGGATGGCGAGCGCACTCGGTATCCCGCGCTCGATTCGCGAAGTTGCCTGTGTACTGTACCGGCGTGCATTGGATGAGGACCTGATTCGAGGCCGCTCGATCGAAGGGATTGCGACCAGTTGTCTCTATGCAGCGTGTCGTACGGAGAATATTCCGCGGAGTTTCGAGGAGATGGAAGAAGTATCGCGTGTGAGACGCAAAGAAATCACCCGCTCATATATGTATCTTGGACGGGAACTCGGACTCGAAATCCACCCGGCGAACCCGAAACAGTACGTCCCTCGGTTTTGTTCAGCACTTGGATGCAGTGATGCCGTTGAAGCGAAAACGAACGAACTGCTCGACATCGCGACAACAGAGGGCCTGCTCTCGGGAAAATCACCCACTAGTTGCGCCGCGGCCGCGATTTACGCCGCGTCACTCCTGTGTGATGAACAACAGACACAGCAGGCCGTCGCTGATGTTGCACAGGTCACCGAAGTCACCATTCGCAACCGGTATCAAGAACAAATCGACGCACTCGATCTCAACTAATCACAGCCGGAACAACCAACGCAAATCGTGAGTGTCCACGCTAACAAGTGGCGACCATCTCGATAGACTGTCTCCAAACCGATGCCTCGTCAGCCTCTGGTGAGTTCAACTGCTGCAGATGGTTCACACTAGCGGAGAGGGTCATAGGTGTGGCGCCTCTTTATTTCAAATCCTATATCAATTTGTTTTCACTCTGTCATCCGAATAAAATCAGCCCATTTCACAATCACTTGATCATGGGTATGTCCACTAGTGCTTAGTGCAACATGAGGCAGTGGACGGTTCTTGGGGGGCTCAATCCCCTCTCACCGTATGTTTTAATATTCTGGAAGTCATACTATCTACTCAGTAAAGAACTATGAGTAGTAAGAGTGAAAATGGCGACCACGTCGTTCGTATCAGCCGCAAAGGCCAGGCGACGATCCCCAAGTCGCTCCGGGAGAAGTACGGCATCGAAATCCCAGGCCGTGTGCGCTTCCGCGAAGAAGACGGCGAACTCGTCGTCGAGCCAGTCCCGAAACCAAGTGAACGCTTCGGGTCACTGGGGGAAGACTACGAGCGTGGCGAGGTCATTACGCACCATCGAGAGGAGCAGGCAGCTGAGCGCCAGGCAGAGGACACCGCTGACCAGCGTGACTATCAGCGCTACGTCGCTACCGACGACACAGACGAGACCACCGACGAATGAGCTATCGCTACGTTCTTGATACGGAACCTCTCCTTGCGTACTACTACGGTGAACCCGGTGGGGAGACTGTCCGCGACCTCCTGACGGATGTCTACATGGGTGAAGAGGCCGTAGCGGTCAGTGAAATCACGGCGACCGAACTGATGTACAAAATCGCCCGCTTTGAAACTGGCTCCCCACCGGGAACGCCAACAGAAGAGACACTGGCGACCGGCCGACAGGCCGTGCGTGACTTGGTGGACGGCGGTGTCACACTGTGTGCTCCCTCCGAGTCGTGGCCACTGGCAGCTGAAGTGAAAGGAGCGGGAGGGATCGCGCTCGGCGATGCATATGCTGTGGCGCTTGCGGTTGCCGAAGATGCAACGCTTCTGGTCGGTGCTGACGACGATTTCACGGAGCTCGTCGTAGATGTATCGGTCGAACGGATCCGGACAGAGCCAGCGTGACACGTGGGAGACGAACAGACGGAAAGCGGTTTGCGTATCTCCGTACTACATTGAGGTATGGCGGCTGCGTGGGCACAGTGGGACCACATTGCGAAGGTTGACCCGGATAAAGCACTCCACGATGAGGATACTTACGCTAGCATTGCTGACACGGGGACCGACGCAATCATCATCGGTGGCACCACGAACGTCACCGAAGCCCGTGTTCAACCGATTCTTGATGCGCTTTCTGCTACCGAAATTCCCATCTTCGTCGAGCCAACCTACCGTCCGTCGTCATCTCATACCGAGGGACTCTCTGGGTACCTGCTTCCGATCGTTCTGAACGCCGATGACCCACTGTGGATCACAGGAGCACACCACGAATGGGTTCGCTCATCTGATCCTGAGTGGGACTACGTCCAGCCAGAAGCCTATATCGTCCTGAATCCGGCGTCATCAGTTGCGACGCTCACCCAAGCAGACTGTGGTCTTGATACGGATGACGTCGTTGCGTATGCTGAACTCGCTGAGCAGGTCCTCAGCCAAGAAATCGTCTATCTCGAGTATTCTGGCATGCTTGGTGATCCAGCTGTTGTCGCTGCCACACGAGATGCGCTCTCATCAGCGCAGCTCTTCTATGGTGGGGGGATTCACGACTATAATTCGGCCTACGAAATGGCAAGTGTCGCAGACACGGTCATCGTCGGTGATGTGCTCCATGAGGCCGGTATCGAGGTGGTCGAGGCAACTGTTCGTGGAACAAGGGATGCAAAGCACGACTCGTAATCCTGTGCTCTCTCCCATTGTAGTGGTGAGGAACAGAGAGAAAGAGCCGGTAATCAGTCGTCCATAGGCTAGTTTGAGCTACTAACCAATGCTGTCTCGGCCCATCTAAATTTAGTTGCGATTTGACTCCAGAGTGGGTCGGGCATAGTACACTTGGTTGTCGGAACTCAAGCAATCAACACAGTAATCCACTGCTTTGGTCTTAAAGAAATATTGATGATGTCTCTGTTATCAGTCATCAAATAATAAAGTGGAGGTATTTACCGAGATTCATCATTACTAGTGATACGGATGCCCGGCCCAGCATATCTCCGCAGCGATTCACTTACCCTGTGTACAGTCGAAGAGGAAGATCTCGCATTTATACAAGAAGGATTCAATGATCCACGAATCCGCAAAAACATTGGACGATATACTCCCTCAAATCACGCGCAACAACAGACGCATCTCGAAGAGCGAATTACCGAGGGCGAAAACAGCATCTACTTTCTCATCTGTGTCGATGAGACGCCAATCGGGCTCATCTGGCTGTTCTCACTTGACTATCAGCGAGGGAAGGGGGAAATCGGCCTCTGGATTACACCAGACGAATGGGGCAACGGCTACGGAACAGACGCGGTGGCACTCATTGTCGACTATGGATTCAAGCAGCTGCGTCTCCACAAACTCATCGCACGGGTCCAAGAATCGAATGCTGCCTCCAAACAGATCTGGGACTCACTTGGCTTTACAGAGGAAGGGTTTCAGCGCGACGAATTCTATTCCGATGGTGAGTATGTGAGCTACTATTACTTTGGAATCCTCGCCGATGAATGGGATAGAGACTCTGTGAATGCTAACGTGGATTTCACATGATTTAGGGATACTAGACGTGTTTTATTATCTCATCCAAAAGTGAACATTCGCACATCTCTAAAAGGGAGATCAATACCGACTACCGTTCACTTTTTCCTGTTCCTATCTATATGAATGCGTATGGATATTCGTGTGTTAGAAGCGGAGAGTGAACGTCGAGAGGCAGCCCTACTTCTCCAACAGCTCTGGACTGATCGTGACCGTGACGAAATTGTTGCGTGGACAGGTGAGGAAGAGTACCGCTTATTCGGTGGTTTTGTTGACGACGAACTTATCGGGGTCGCGGGCGTCGTAATTCGAGAATTGCTCCATCATAGTCGCCATGCCTGGCTCTACGATCTTGTTGTCGACGAATCCCGAAGAGAAGAAGGATACGGAACGGAACTCATCCGATTCGTTGAACAGTGGGCGACCGAGAATGAGTGTGAATACGTTGCGTTGGCGTCGCCACTCGCGAAAGAGGAGATCCACCAGTACTACGAAAGCCGAGAGTACAACAGGTGGTTATCGAGAAGGAGCTCTAACGTGAATCAGACGATCGTTCTGCGACTAGCTGTTTATCTGTTTCTTTGAGCTCATGTCGTGCTATCTACAATCGAAAGGGTAAGGGTGTTGATCGGGAGTGTGCGCCTCCAACTAGTCGCTCGTAGGTTAGTATTTTATACTAACTAATATCGCCCACCGATTTAACGACGTTCAGACACTACTATCCGACATGAGCGAGAATGCCGCAATCATTGCTCGGATAATCGAGCATAACACGGGTGGGCAAAACCGTGCGACAATTGATCGTGATCACATCGGTGTGATTGCAACCCAGCATGGTCGCTTTGACGGCGATATTGATGATTCGATAGCCGAGACCCTTGCTGAAGGATACATCGAAGAGCAGGACGGTGAATACGTTGCGACTGAGAACGTTTGGGATCTCATTCCCGGTATTACTCGCTAGCTCGTCGCTCGGTCTGCTTGCGTTTTGATCTCTTTCCGCCTCTCACTCTTTCTTCAACGCTCTTGTTAGTATACAATGCTAACAAAGGCGTCTGAAATTCTAAAAACCCGCTTCAATTCACTTAGTAACGTACGTAAAACTTATCTAATGGTGGGTAATAACGTATTCTAGAAACAACGCCTGCACTGAAACGCGAGTGATTCCCCTATGACACCACCACCAACCGCTGACACAGATGGCCACGAATCGCACAGTCGACGGGCGTTTCTCGCAACAACCGCCAGTCTCGGCCTTGCATCACTGTCCGGGTGTGTGTATGGCAGTGGAATTGGTGCGGTAGATACTGGATCGAACAGCACCAATAGCACGAATTCAACTGGCGGTATGCCGTCAGGATTCGATCCGACAAAGTATACTGACCAGTTCAAGCACCGAGTCAACATCGCGAAGAAAGGCGCAGACAACACGGGGAAGCAAGAGGTCGATGATGTTCTCGACCGTGTGATCGACGACGATACACTCGTCTACTTCCCACCTGGTCGGTATAAACTGAATACGAACCATCGCCACGTTGGACTCCGTAACCTCGGAATTATCGGACAAAATGCCGTCCTCACGCACGGACGTGTAGACGCGATCGAGGGGTTCGATGTCACCGAGGGGGAGTATCACGGCCCTGCTCAGCATTTCAAAATCGGAGTGCCTGATACACCGCACAAGGGACGCTTTGTGTTTGGTGGATTCTCAGTTGATTGGCGCGGGAAGAACGAAGGGATGCAGATTCTGAACCATCATACCGCCGGGAAATCGATGATTCAGAACATTCGGCAAGTCGGCATGCACTCGCTCGGCTGTCAGGGACCATTCCGACTGAACCCCGCGACTGAGAATGCGTTCATTCGGGCCCGGAATATCGACATCCGGCATGGTGGTCTTACCTACCAAAAGACAATCAATACGCGAGATACCTACGACGGGGGGCCGTATGCTGGTCGTTCGTGGGCGACATCGGGGATTACGATGCATCCACGCACGCAGGGGAAGCTCCGCTTAGAACGGGTTATCTGTGGCGGGTGGCCTGACAACGGGATCTACGTAATCGGTGGACATCCGGGTACAGGAGACGGCACTGTCGAAGTGATAAACTGCATTTCAGGCAATTCACAGGCGTCAAACATCCGCATTGGGGGCAAGAACTCGAAGATCATTGGATGCAAGGTCATCATCGATCAGTCGTTCGGGAACGAGTTCTACGACGAGCAGCGTCCTATCCGATTAGACGACGGCTCATGCACAATCAAGAATACACAGATCGTCCAGAAGAAGCCCACTGGATGGAGTATCACCGTCCAACATGCGGTTCAAAAAGCGATGATCGAGAACGTCTCGATAACGATCTATGATATGCCGATGAAAGCACTCGTCGTTGATGATGCAGCAAGCAACGTCACGGTTCGGAATTTGCAGGTTCAAACGCCCGGCTGGCAGGCGACGGAGAACATGCTCCTTCGTGGGTCGGGTGACGTGATGGAGGATATCACAGTTGATGGAAAGCCGGTTTGATCTGACGATTATACGGTTCTGAGTTTTCGGAGGACGAGCAAAACACAGATGAGCGATACAAGGAAAGCTACTCGCTTTGCCCACACACCCGGTAGGTACATCGAAAGATGATACCAGAACCCAATGAAGGAGAGACCAAAAACGAGGAATGGAGCTCCAAATGCAAATAAAATCGCGGATGCACCTCTTCCGATAGCTCCCATCGTCACGCCCTCCATTTCGCAATGAGGAAGGTACCAAGGATAATCACGATAGCACCTGATCCCTCGATCCCGAACACGTAGGTAACGATAACAGCGGCAAGAATCGCGCCCCAGAAGCGCACTCTCCGACTGTGCTTGATCGCATCGATGAGCGTGGTTTTGAGTGCAGTCATGAGTTTGAGTCTTGGTCGTCTTCGGTGTTTTCGCGTGGGTCAGTGAGGAGGTGGTACAGTGCGGATTTGGCGTGGATGTTTTCGATGTAGCCCGCTGCTTCCAGCACTTCTAATCGCTGATGGATGTATTGCCGGGTGTAGCCTGTTTCGTCGACCAGATATGATTGCGTTCGATCGCCCTCGTGAAACAGGTCGAGTATTTGCTTGTCAACATCCTTTAGTCGAACCATCGGCTGCAATTCGTAGCGTATCATACGTAAGTGTTGTCTGTCATTGACCTATTGTAGTTTACGGACAGTAAAATACGAAAAGACACTACTGTCCGTAAACTATTTATTTCTCTTTCTAGTTGAGTAGGATGGAATATGGTTCCCCCAGGAAATCACGAGCAGAGCGACAGAAACGGGTCAGAAACAGCGTCTAGTGACTCTATTTCACAGACAATTGCAGGGATGGTTGATGCTGGTATAGTGCTGGTCGACACAGTGGCCGTGCGTGCTGGTCAAGCAGTCGGAGTCACAGATGAGACGGTTGCAAAAGCGATTCCGAAGGCATACAGTGTCGCGCTTACGTCAGGCCTCGTTATTGGTCGTGCCGCCGCCCAATCGAGTGGGAGCGTGAATGTCTGTGATCAATCCAAATTCATCGGACAGGCACTCCCGTTCTTTCTCACCGCTGGCGGGACGTTCCTCGTCGGTGCCTACGCGCTGAGCCAACTCATCGGTGGTGGCGGCCAGGCACTCTCGATGTCGAGTGGCAAGCAAGGGACGTTCAAAAGCATGCAGATGGATGGGCACAAGGGCTTTATTAGCGCCCTTGTCGGTCTCTCACTGCTTGGCATCATGATGGGCTGGATGGCTTTCCCGGTTGATACCAGCTGTCTGCCCGGTGTCTAAGGAGGAATGCATGCACGCCAACACCCGACGAGTGTTGGTTGTCAGTCTTGCTGTGCTCCTCCTCGCACCGATGCTGATTACCCCAGTAGTCGCCGTTGACTCGCACTCGTCACACTCGATGTTTCAAGCCACCTCGCCCAACGGATCTGCAGCCAATAATTCGACGACAACGACGCCAGCCAACGGCTCGCATGCGCCGGGCAGTGGTTCGTCCGGGAGTGGTGGCTTCGGTGGGTTCATGCCTGATATCCCGGGGCCAAAAGAGACCGCGAAAATTGCGGTCAATTATCTGGCTGGGACGTGGCTTGCCAACCAGCTCACTCAGGCGTTCAAGGACTTCATCAACGCCTTCACCGGCTTCATCGTTGGGACGCCATACCCGACGAACGACGGTTATCTCGGCATCCTTGGCTACCCCGTGGAGAATCAGAATCCCAATTGGAACGCCGTCTTCTGGCAGCTCTATGTTCCATACGTCGGCTCAACGTCGATGATACTCCTGGTGTTGAACCACTGGTTTTCTGCGATCAAGGTCACGACACCCGGCATCGGACAGCATCTTGATGGGAGTGATTTGCTTGTCAAGACGACGGCTGGTGGGATGTTCATCGGCCTCTGGTGGCAGATCGGGACAGCAATCGCCCGGCTGAACAATGCACTTGCGACCACGCTCGCTCCAAGTGGGGCGGAAATGGTCACGACACTGAATGGGCTCGTGAAAGTGGCCTCCGGTGCGATTCTCACTGTCGTCTTGACACATGGTGCGGGCGTCTCGGAAGTTGCTGCTCTAGCACTCATGTATGGCACGCGGCACGCACTGCTCATCCTCTACCAGGTGTGCATGCCCCTCCTGGTGATCATGGCACTCACGGCACCGGCCGAGTGGATGCGCGGCTTCTTCGCGCGGTTAGCGTGGCACTACATCACGCTGCTCATCCTCGTCTTCCCAGCGGCCTTCCTCCTCCGGCTTGGACTGATCATCGACTTCGATTTCGGATTTGGTCCACTTGGGGACGTGCTCGCCGGAATGGGTTTCCTCGGTGGTGCAATCCTGTCGGTCGCGATCCTCGGCTGGACGTCGATCGCAACGCGACGCTATGCGGGAAAGATGAGCAAAGCGGCCGGGAACAGTCGTCCTACGAAGGATGGTATGGAGAAATCCTACGAGCGTGCCAAAGAGCGCAAAGAATCAGCGACCACGTGGATCCAGTCCCGTGAGCACCAGCTACGTAACATTCGTCAACGCGCAGGTGAGCGCACAGAATCCGCTAAGCAGTGGGTTCAGAGTAAGCGAGACAAATCTCGAGCCGTTCGGACCGATGGTGGAAAGGAGAGTATGCGGAAGCGACGTGTGAACAGCCGGGATTGGGAGTACACAGCAGAATCGAACAGAGCGAGCCCAGACGATGACTGACAGCCAGTATCGACTTGCACCCACGGAGGACGGGTTTTGTCCTCCCACTCGCAGTCGAGCAGTGTCGTCTTTAGGCGGCACTGTGCTGCGGTGATCCACTACACCCAGATCACACATGTCAGATTCACCTGGAGCAGAAGTTCTCGATCAAATGGCTAGCGGACGGGACGTCTTCGGCCGGTGGGACATGAACGAACTCGTTCGTGCCATCTACCCGGCACTCGGGATCTTGGTCCTCACGCCATTCCTCCCGAAGCGACTCCAAATCGCGGGCATCCTCCTAACACTCGCCGCGCTGGCGGGTGCAGGAGTTGTGCTCGCTGTTGAACCGGAATACCTCACGGCAGGTGAGTTCGTCGCTCAACGGACAAAATGGCTCACCCGACAATCCGTGAAGCTCCATTCCCGTCAGAACCGCCGCTAACCCACAGTATCGCCCGCAAACCAACACTCCGACATTCAAACCAATGAGTCAGAACGCCCAACCCCCAAACGAGCATCCGACCGCACAGAAACTCTTCCAAACAGTCCCCCTCATCCGTCGATTCGTGACGAGTACCAGTGGCCAATCCACCCAAGAGTGGGTTCCCGTGAATCGACCACTTCCAGCACACAACGCCGTGGAATTGGCAGATCGTTCGGTCGTCGCCGCGATCCGCGTCGACCCAGCGAACATGAGTACGAAAACGGCGTCCCAATGGGAGGATCGCATCAAGCAGCTGGATGAAGCCCTCTCAACAACCGTCGATTTCGAGATTGAGCAATACAGTACGCTTCGCTCGCTCGATAAGCAGAGCTATCGTGAGGATTATCACGAGATGGCGGCTGAACGGCCCGACGAAAAAGATCTAACGGGAATGAACCGCCTGCAACGTCGCCTGCTCGATGAACGAGTGGAAATCATCGACGACGACCACGAGAGCGTTCTCGTCCGTGAGCACTACATCCTCGTGAAGGTCATGCCGGTCGAACTCTCTGAATCGTGGGACGATGCTGCCGGACTGTTTGGGAGTGCGACCAATCTCCCGCTCATCGGCGATCAGATCAAGGCTCGTCGGATGAACAACTACGGCAATGACCTCGAGCAGCTTCGCACTGACCTGACTGCCCGCCTGAACAAGCGGGTCGAAAGCGTCGTTCAAGCACTCGGAAGTGTTGATGGCATCACCGGGACGCCGATCTCGCTGGTCGAATTTACGCGGTTGCTCCGCTCCTACTACCGAGCGGACAATGCAGCCACGATACCCGATGAGACGATTCGGGCACTAATCCATGATTCGCCGGTTGTAGGTGCGAACGCAGATGTCGATGTAGACTACGAGGTCAACGTGCATGCGAAGGACTGCGACCCACTTGCCGAGAACTATCGGTCATTTCTGGCCCCTGAATCAGTTCGGTATGATGATCAGCGCTATCTCGTTCTGGACGAGGAGACCTACGTCCTCGGGATGTGGGTTGAGAATTGGCCGGAAAACCCTGACATCGGCATGTTTCGCGATGTGCTGAACACGCCCGGCGTGCATATTACGCTCTCAACGCATGCGCTTGGGGTCTCCAAATCCGACGCCCGGCAACAGTCCCAGAAGAACAAGATCAAACACAAGAGCGACTACGAGAAGAAAGAGCAGGAAGGGCATTGGGGAGCTGAATCAGCCTATCGCAAGTGGCAAGCAGCTTCTGACATCGAGGACTCTCTGACCGAATCAGGGTCGGGACTGTTCATGACGAGTACCTACGTAAGTCTTCGTGCCAACTCCAAAGAGCAGCTGCTCGACGCGGCGAGGACGATGAAACAACGATTCAAAGAGCAACCTGCTCGGTGCGAAGTTGTCCCTGCCCACTTCCAACAGGAAGAGATGGCCCACTCGGCCGCCCCACTGGTCTACGATTCGATGAACAAGGCCACACCGATGCTTGGGCGAGCGTTGGCAAAGCAGATGCCCTACACGTCGAACAACATCTACGAGCCATCGGGGATCGAGGTTGGCATCCACCACGACCGTGATGAGCCGACGATTGTCGATCCGTACCTTCGGGGTATGGGCTACAATATGATGGTCTTCGGCAAAATCGGGAGCGGCAAGTCCACTACGTCGAAGAAGATCCTCACCCAACTCAAAGAACGCAACCCCGAGATGAACGTCGTCCTCATCGACCCTCTCGAGGGGCTCGCTGGCCCGTCGAAGCTCTTCGATGCTGAGCAGATCGTCGTAGGCGGAGAGACGGGTCTCAATCCGTTGGAAATCAAAGAAACGCCCGAGGAGAAGCTATCCGTTGTTGGTCGGACGACGCCGTTCAGCGAGGCGATGGAGCGCTTCATAAGTTTCGTCGAGACGTTCTACGACCTCGAAGGCCGAGAACTCGAAGCAGAGAAAAAGAACGTCTGGGAGAAAGCCGGACGCCGTGCCTACAATGAAAAAGGAATCACCAAGGACCCGAGCACACACGGCAACGAATCGCCGACGCTTCGCGACGTAATTCAGGAGATTGCACACATTGCTGGAGTCGGCGATAACCCCGAAATTCACCAGATGGGCGACCTGCTCGACGCTGATCTGAGCGAGACGGACGTCCCGCTTCGAACCCGCGAAGCGGCCGAACGGGTCCTCTCAGAGGATATTGAAGCGTTCCGCACACGCTACCGCCACTTCACGAAGGAAACTGGCTTCGACTTGAACGCCGATGGCGGGAGTTTCTATCTTGATCTGCAGCTCAAGGAAGGGAAAGGTGAGACAGGGCTGATGCTTGGATTGCTTCTGACGTCGGTCTACGAGATGGCCAAAGAGAGCGACGATCCGACGATGATCTTGATTGACGAAGCGCAGTATCTCACCAAGCACGCGGACAACCTGACGTTCTTGGAGCAAGTCGTCCGTCACTCTCGGCACTATAACCTCTCGCTGCTGTTCTCTACACAGTCGATCAGCGAATTCTACGCGAAGGACGACGAGGGGACGAGTGCGCTCAAATCGCAAGCAGAGGTCATCTTCAACAACTCCTCGATGATGTGTTTCCACCATTTGGACGATATGACGCCCGAGTTCGGGAGTGAAATCGGGCTCAACACCGAGGAAGCAACCTTCGTCAACAGTGCTCTGCCGGGCGACAAAGACCGTGGCTATTCGGAAATGCTGCTCGCCGTCGACGAGGATGGAACACGGGAGTGCTACCCACAGCGGGTTGAGATGAGCATGGATGTGAATCCGGTCGAGTTCTCGATCGTCGATTACGAACCGAGTGACCACGGGAATTGGCACGACTACCTAGAGCGCCAGCTTGGCGACCGCTTCGATGATGGGCAGCCATCCAGTGGCGAATCGGAGAGTAAGACGGCCGAGAAACGTTCGATAGTGGCAACTGACGGGGGTGAGCAGGAATGAGCCTCCTGTTCCAGGCTGTCGATATCGTCGTGGCCGCGTTTCACACACTCGCAAATGTTCCACCTATCCAGCAGTTCTCAACATTCCTCGCCGAGCGGATGTTTGCGGTCTTCTTCACGAATAGTCTCGTACCAGCGTTCCTGGGTTACTCGGCACCGGAACTCAACGCACTGCTTGGTGACATCGTTGCGTCGTATATGGCGATTATCGGTGTACTGATTGGAGGCTCGAAATTCATTCCGGGGGCAGGCCGATGAGTCGCTTCAGTCGGTCAGCCGAGTACCGTGCTGCACAACTCGGTGCAACGTCCAACGACCAAGCTAGTGATGAACTCATTCGCGTTCGGCCATTCAAAGACGATGGCGGGATTGACACCGCAATCGAGTGGTTCGAATCCGTCCATCCCTCTCACTCGGACCTGAGTGGCAAACGAAGCGTGCCCCGTGCAGCAGAGATCGTCTATGACGGTGAACAGATCAGCTTCCGGTACCTCCCGTGTAGCGACGATTTCCACTGGTTCCTGACTCGACTCCGGCACAAGTATCCTGATTCGGACGTTCGGCGGGAAGACGCCGACCTCATACACATCGATGAGGGGGATTACGTGGCAGGCGGTGAGTGGACGCTCCGCAAACATCGATGGTGGCCGATTCGTCGTCGTGACCTCGAAGGCTTCCGCGAAGACGACCCATACGAAACCGTCCTCGGCGATATCGTAGATGATGCGGTGAAAGCCGGTGGGGCAACTGGTCGAGAGCCGGTACGGAGCGTCATCCAAGTCATGTTTCGCCCAACAACGCGGAACTGGCAGACTGGACGGCTTCTCACGACGAATATCACTGAACTCTACTATCATTTGAACGGTGTCTACACGATTCACGACCTCGCCGAGACCAAGCGCGAGAAAGAGACAGCCGATGCAACGGAGATCGGGAACGTCCTCGATCGACGCGCGAAAGAGAAAGCATTTGATGTGATGATTCGCCACCTCTCGGTTGGTGACGACAAGGAAGCTGTCAAGCACCATGCTGAGGCGGTCGGTGCCTCCTTCGCGAGCTATTACAACTCAAAGACCGAGCAAGCGTTTATTGTCGAGCCGAGTAGTTCGCCGAACGCATTGGCGGAGACGATGGCCCGCCGGGAGTGGTTGGGTGAGAAGATGTTGCTCACCTCACTCGAGATCGCCCCGATTGTGCATCTACCACCGGCAGATATCTCGATCGCGCAACTCGACCGCCGCCAGACCAAACGCGGCGAAGAGGTGCCGGTTGGGTCTCACGAGCACAGCGGATACATCACGGGGGAGAAAGATGCTTAATCGACTCTTCGGGAGTGGTGAAGACGATTCGGCGGATGAATCACCGGAGATTGAAGCCGAGGAGGATGCTGCCGTTCCAACAACGATCACGAACGAACCGTATGGGTTCACCCAAACGGGTGCAGAGTACGCGGCGGATGGCATGACTGAAACGATCACTGAAACCGAAGAGCAGGGACCGGTGGCAGGCCCAGAGATCCGCGAACTGCTCGAACGTGCTCGTGATCATCCAGACATGCCACTATGGTTGGGCTACAACGACAGCGCCCAGCAGGGCTTCGATCCGGCCCCTGTCGAGTTCAACCAGCTTTTCCAGCATCTCTGGGTTGTCGGAACCACAGGTGCCGGGAAAACCACCGAGATGCTAAATTGGATGGTGCAGCTCGCCTGGGCAGGCTATGGGTTCATCTACTTCGACCCCAAGGCCGAGGATAGCAAAGAACTCCTCCAGAAAATTCCCGAGTATCGGCATGACGACGTGATCTGGATTGAGCCAGGTGACGACGACCACGATCGGAGCATCGGGATCAACTTCCTCGAAGTCCCGGACTGTGAGAGCGAGATGGAGCTTGAACAGCACGTCACCGATCGTATTCAGGTGCTCAAAGCTGTTCTGTCGGGTGACGACTACTGGGGCCCACGGATGAACGCCATCGTGGAGTCGATGGCACGAGCGATGATGCAGGCGAATCACGAGATCGAGGACCCAGACGAGCAGTACTGTGTGCTCGATATGTACTTCGTCCTCCTAAACGCCCAACGGCGAGAAGATTTCGCCGAGGAAATCGATGATCCGTGGGTCGGTGAGTTCGTCTCCGAAATCGCCGAGATGGATGATGACGCTGTGCGACCCGTGATTACGCGGCTGAAGCCGTGGGTCGAGAGTCCTGTCACTCGTCGCATTGCGGGCTGTCGGGAGAGTACGATCGACTTTCGGGATATCCTCGATGACGAGAAGATTGTAATCGTTCGCACAGCGGTTTCCGACGATGATATCAAGCAACTCGTGACACTCGGCACGCTTCGTCCACTGTGGAATGCGATTCAAAACCGTTCGATCGAAGGCGCGGAGAAAACGCCGTTCTTTGCGATTCTCGACGAGGCAGACCGCGTCCTTCACAAGAATCTCGACGTCGACGACATGCTAGCACGTGCTCGCTCGATGCGCCTCTCGGTGACGCTAGCCTGCCAGTATCCGACGCAACTCAAAGAGTCGGGTGTCCTCAAGCCAGTCAAGAACAACTGCAACACAGGCGTGTTCTTCCGCGTACTGGACGACGAGGACGCCCGCCCACTCACCCGGCGGTTGAGTGACTGTGATATCGAGGATTTCACCGAACTCGAAAACCATCGGATCTGGTCCCGAATTCCGCTAGACGGCGGTACCCGGTTCTCTGGTGCGCTCAAGCTCAAGACATTTGCGCCGTATCCAAACATTCGCGACGAAGACGAAGCGGAGGCAATTATCACTGAAAGTCTGGAGCGGTTTGCTGCCCCGCCACTCACGGACGACGAGATGATGCGCCAGCTCAAGTTTGGTGGGATGAACGAAGCCGTCACACCAGAGAAGGCGAGCGCCAAGACACTCGATACGGCTAACGACGAACGATCGCGTGACGCGGCACTGAAAGCCATCTACGACGAGAGCATCCGACAGGGACAACCGGGTGAGTTCATCCCGATTGAGGCGTGTCTCGATCGACTCAGTGGGTATCTCCCCGCGAGGGGCGGGGTTGAGACCGCCGAACGTGCATGGCGGCATGTGCTCAAGGATATTCCTGAAGCCTACCTTGACTATCGCGAGGAGAACGAGCAGGGGCAAGTCAAAGTACGCTCTCGGAGTTTCATGAACATCGGCGATCGCGAGAATGACGGCGGCGCAGAACACTGGGCACCAATGGCTGATGCCTACGTCCCACTGACGCAACTCGGGTTTGTCGTTGATATCCTCGCACAGGACGGCGGCGACATGCCAGACGCACTCGCCAGCGTGGAGGACGCATTAGACATCCCAGACGACGCGGACAATGAGGAAATTGCTGACGCCGTCGCACACTACCGAGAGCATCATCCCGTGATGAATCGGTTGGCTGGTGCTCGCGAGGTCTACATCGAAAGCGAACACACGACCGGGAATAGCCAACCCTCACAGACTGTTCGGAACGTCATGCAGGCGGTCAACGAAGGGAAACGATGTCTGCTCGTCTCGCGGGAACAGACAGCTAGACGAGTCCATACGACGCTCCTTAAGGAACCGAAGGGCTGTCACAAGAACCATTCCGTCGATGGCGAACAACGCTTCTACACGCTCACGGGTGACGTAGCGATCGACGGCGAGGTCATAACTCGTCCTGGGAGCAGCGACAACGTCTGGGTGTATGAGGAGGGCAGTGGGGAGTATGTCCTCCGCGACGACAACGGAACAGAGCACGCTCGTTTCGAAAACCCTGAGGCGATCTTCGAGGACGCCACTGCCTACCCGATGGGCGGCGACCGGTCGGTAAAAGCGCCGATCGTCCCCGACTATGACACGGATATGCTGGATATCATCGTCGTCAAAGAAGACGCGAAGACGCCAGCAGACTTGTTCCTCTACCGGCCAGATGGCAACCATGTCCCACTGGATATGCTTGCTACCGACGACGGGGAAGCTACCCAGACGGTCGCTGACGACGATCACAACCACGAGGAAACCGAGTCAGAAGATGACGGCGGAGATATCGTTGACGCCCTCCGCTAATCGACGTCGAGCAGGTTCCGCATCTCTGCGACGTTCTCGTCACTCACTGCATCGCTTTTCGACGCCAGCAAGACGAGCGCTTTCTTGATTTTCTCCTGGTCGTCCAGCTGATTCTCGACTGTTTCAAGCCGATTCTCCATAGCTGAAACGCGCGCTGCTGTCTCTGCAGTTGGCGGTGGACTGAGTGCCGTGTCAGTCGTCTCGATGAACTCTTCGGCGAACTCGGTGAGTCGCCAGATCCGCGCTGGACGTCCACCGCCAGCGGGATACTCGCGCTCACCAGTGTCCTTGATCAGTCCCCACTCTTCCATCGTCACCAAGTGGTGATTAGCACTCCCAGTCGGCACGTCGGCACGCTCGCGAAGAATGGATGTGTTCAACTCGCTTTCATCTGCATTGGCGAACGCAGCAAGGATGCTCCGACGGTGCTGGCTCCCCTGGTTGAGCTTCCGCTCGATGGTGTCCATCTGTGCGCCCCAGTCCTCATCGTCATAGTTAGATGTATCAGCTGGCATGAGTAGTCACAAGCAAGGATAACGGAGTGAGACAACTATAATATTACGATTGTACCAAGTTGGTTTACCCAAGCCGAAGGAAGAGCCATGGGAACCAACCAATGGGCAAAAAATAGCGAAGCCGGGCTATCAGAGAGAAACATCAGAAACTGGAAACAAGTGTGTGCGACACAACGCGGGGGGCTGGCGCCCCCCGACGACAGAGGAGAATGAACCACCAAGAAACACAGACGAATCCAGGACTGTAAGAGCCAGTGGGCACCCCCAATCTGTCACGAAACAGATGATGAACAGTACACGCGAAAAGGGGCACCCCAACAGGCAGTCAACAGAGGTATTTGAAGCAATGCGACAGAGCAGCCAGCCGGGGGGCAACAGCACCCGGACAGTCTACCAGAGCGAAGCGTCGACGACAACGAGGACACGAAGAAGAGGACAGTCCACTCTGCAGAACAACCCGGGAAGAACCACAAGAGAGGGAGGACAGTCAGGCCCTGCCGGACTCAGAGAGAAACAACGGAGTGACGGAAGGGGACAGTCCAACAGTGCGACGAGCAGAACCACGAGAAGGAGCGTACTGGCAGCAGGGGCAGCTAAACAGCACTGGCGGCAAGCCGCCATGAGGGGCACCGGGCAGTGTACCGCACAGCGGAGAGGCTGCAACAGTACAGCGACACCGACTGCAGCAGCAGACCTGGAATGATGGCCAGCACAGGCGAGTGGGGGCCGTGATATCCTTGAGCCAGGGATAGACGAAAAGAGTGGACAGTCTGCCCTGCCAGGACATCATGAGAAACCCGCGAAGCGACTATGTGGGGTGCCAGTATCTGCACTGGAGTGGGGTGCCAATGAGCGACACGCAGTCAACCAGTCTTGGTACACTAACTGGGGTGCCAGCAGCACGTACTCACGGAATGCCCGTGTGACGGCAAAGGTGGGGTGCCACATGGGCGTTAGAAAAGTATAGCGACGAGAAAACGAGAGTTAGCGTTGATAGTAGAATTCAACGACTTTGAAGACAGCCCAGACAGTGATGAAGATGGAGCTAATGAAGACCACATTTATCCAGAGCAGCGGCAGTGGCTGGGTGATCCCAAAGAGGTCAAGCCCAAAGCTGATGAGCTTACCGAGGGCTGCATAGATGAGTGGCCCAATGAAGATCAGTGCGAGGAGCGACGCACCAATGACTTCGAGAACGTTCCGAGTGTAGGGCTTTTTGAGTGACTGAACAACTGAGCTCATAGTCAATATTACAACGGCAGTGATAATATAGATTTCTAAAATATTAGCTGTGTACCTAAGTACAGCTGTAGAGAGTTTCACCACTAGTTATCTACAGCGAGTCAACGATAGAACACGGATCACAGCACTATTGGGTTCCACATGGGCGCCATACTGAGATGCCACCAGGAGAGCAACCGTCTTCCACAAAACGCACGAGGAGGCGGCAGTGAATAGCGCTGCCAGACTGTCCACAGAAAGTCAGGGGGCTGCCGTGAGACGGCATAGGGCAGCACGTTGGACTGTCCACGACTAAGCAGCACAGTAGAGATGAGCTGGCTAGAGTCCGGTGGACTGTCCTCTACGTACCAGCAGGAGAGTGGTAGGTTTAGTAACGGTGGGACTGTCGAGTGAGCGCTGTTTACAGCGGAACTCTGGTGTGTTACCAGGAAGACTGTCAGGAGCTGGAGCTGGCTGTCTGGCCGGTGGAAAAGCAGATGAAAACCGCTGTGTTGCAGCTGGGTGGGCACCTCGTCTGGTTTCTGCCGGCTGACTGTCCAGTGGTCACGAGGAGCGGTAGCCTTTCGGCTTGGGCTGTTCGTTCGGTGCATTCGTGTGTCAGCAAATACTCTTCACATTCACTCCTATGGATGAAGAGCGTGTCACGTACAGGAAACTTTTCCATACTTCCCAATCATTTATTCCTCTACTAGTAGAAGTAAGCATAGCGTTCATTGAGAATCGTTTCTCGTAGTATCTAAGCTGATTGTTGCCTCTCCGATTACATCGTACATTAGCAATTGCGATGGCGCTCAATGAGGCGTCTTAGCCGCCCTGTGAACAGTTTGGATTCGTCCACGGAGGGACAGCCCTGAAGACGTGCTCAGCAGATGAGTTTGAACTACAAACTGAAGAAATAGATACGCATCATACACTGAATAGTCCAATAATTTGACTCTTTATCCATATTAAAGTGTTGATAAGAAGCAACGGGAGCTTTCCGAACCTAGCCTGCTAGCGAGAATAATGAATGACGATCATTCTTAAGGGTTTTCTGAGAATAACTATGTAAAGTCGCGTAGATCGGACTGTTGGTGAGACAGACAATAGCATCATAATTGGGTGTGAAATTGTTAGATATTAGCTAATGATTGAGTGAATAAACAAATTGGGAGGGTGAAATCATGGAAGATACAAAAAGAGACTCAGAAAGACAGAACGGCTCAAACGATTATTTCTACATCTATATTGATATGATGGAGTTTTCCGCCCAAGAACTCATGTTCGACCGATTCACTGGTGCACTCTCTACATTACAGGAGGTATTCGAAAGAATGAGACATAATTTAGAGGAATCGGGAAATTTGTCCCATAAGGATATCAATATGGCGATTAATAGGCTATCTATAGTGGAGGGCATTTGGAACCAAAATCCCAATTCATTCTCGTCCTCTGAAGAATACAATCACTATCACCGAGAAGTGATTGGAGAAGCCATAATGGTCGCTTCTACTCTATTGGATAACGCGAAATCATCAATTGAAAATAATAGCTTTAATAATTTAGTTAAAGAAGAAATTCGACAGCAACTCGATGAAGCAATTGAGACCATATATAATGCTGAAACTCATTTCAGATCCATGACAAAATTTCGCCCGTAGCAACTTTCCCCTGTCTTAAAAACATTTATTAGTTATTTTCCGAGGATTTGCCGTCTGACTCACCGGTATTTACATTCCCTCTAGAGTTTTCATTGTTCACCTGAGCAAAGAAGTCTGATATTAGATATTCCCCCATATAATTTTGAAACTTTATTGCCTCCTTATGGAATATAACTGAGCCAGAGATTGTTATCAATATCAATAATAATAAAAAGCCTTCACTAAAACTGGAGATGATTAATTCGGAATCAGTATAAGAAAACCAGCCTATTTCTTTGATTGGGATAATATCGATTATAAATACTGCTGAATATAGCACAGAGATGAGAAAAAGCGAAGTGGACATTCCTTCACAGAATGCATTCTCTGCTTGCATATTTCGTGACCTTCCTTGTTCGTTTGAATGGATATAACTCTGTACTATGACATACCTGTACTTACTACGTGCATTACATATTCTAATTCCATTAAACTTGTCCTCAAATGTGTGTATAAACTGAGTTTTCAAGCCGCTCTTGTCCAATTCTTGCTCAAAATTCTCCCTATGGCTTGGAAATATTTCACCTCTGACTAGCCTAGATCTATTAATTGCATGTGATATTTGGCCCAACATAAAGCTGCCAATTATTACGAGAACTAAAAAAACTGCAGCAAGAGCGAGATCCGAGCCTGTTGAGGGATTTTTTGGAAGGAATGGAATCAGTGAAGCTATAATGGCACTACCAGGAAGAAATATACCGAAGAACTCATATAGACTAAAGAATCGAGTGTATGCGTCTTCAGCCATTTGCACCAATATTATTATGCATAGTTAGTTATCGTTTTATAAACTGTGTCCAATGCTATGGTGTTCATTTCGACAGAATTTCTATTTCTATGCGTATAAATGTGACGGCACTACTGAACCGAAAGTTCCGTTGTTCCGCTGCTTCTGTGGAGGTAGAGGGTACTTTCTCTAATGGATCCTCAATACGAAACCATAACCTATTAAAATATATTAAGATACGTGATAGTCATATTATTGTCTATATAATAAAGATAAATGAATGAGAGAATGGACAATGGCCGAAACGTCAGGGAGAGTCAGTTGTCGTCAGCAGCGGCAAGAAACTCTGTGATCCACCCGCCGGGCGAAAGCGGATCGAAATTCGGAGCGTCAGTCACCTCCGCCGTGTGGCTGATCTCGTGCCCGCATGGAGAGATCGTAATCGCCAACGGATCACAAACCTCCGTCGCCAGCACCGTTTGGCCGCACGTCGGACAGCGTTCGTGCGACATTCGGTGACCTCCTCAGCCCGCAGCAATCATCGCAATCGCCGCAACTGTACTTCTCAGTCTGTTTGACAACCTTCGAGCGTTGATAGCGCGGGAGTCGTCCGTCCACCGGGCGAACGTTCGCCCGTGATCTGCGTCACCGAACTCGTGATACTGCCATGCGTGAATTAGTTCGTGGTGTACCGGTCGAACTGAACTGCTCCCAGCCCTGTTGCTAGAAAGTGTCCCAGGCGACCGAGATCGTTATCTCGCCGTTCGCAGGGTCGAATTTCGGCACCTGTCGATCTCTGTCGTCGGTGGAACACCTCCCATTCAATCGCTTCAACAGGCAAATTGGGGAAATGCGCAGCCGCGACATCCGCCGCATGTGCTTGCGCTCGATCGAACAGGCCCCGCTCAGTCGTCGGTGCATCGTCGGTCACAGCGTTCGCGCTTTCGCTGAGCGTTCGCTGGGTAACATCGGACAGCGTTGTTTGGCGTGACATAAATGAAAAAGGAGATGGGATTAGCAGCAGTCGGTGAGTGCGCCCTTCCGAGTGGCTTCCGCGCCACAATCCTCACACGTCCAGTAGGTGTGATCGACGTTGCCGTACTTGTCGTAGCCAGTGTACGGGCCACTGATACGCTCGTCTTTGTCGTCCTCGGAGGGGAACGCCGTGAGCGTCCCGTCGTCGGTTGCGTTTTCGACGGCGGCCATGTGCTTGCAGACGGCATTGCGGTGAACGTGATGCGGACACGTACAGGCCATCAGTTCGTCGGTCACGTCGTCGATGGAGACAACGTAGTGGTGTTCAGTGGGGTTCTCGTGGCTTTCGTTGATGACCTCGGTGAGTCGAAAAACGACGTATCTGTGGTTTTCATAGCGCCGATTCAGCAGGCACAATAGTTTCCAAGATATTCATTCAGTCGATCATCTTCACCCCAGAAATCATAGGAAACATTTCTTATGGTTGCCTGTTATTCAATGGTCATGTACGAGTCAATTCTGATTCCGACCGACGGAAGCCAGGAAATGGAATCAGTCGTTGATCAGGGACTCGAGCTCGCAAAACAAAGTAATGCGACTGTTCATACACTGTATGTAGTCGACGAACGAGCCTATCTGACGATTCCGGATAAAGAACGTGATCGTGTTCGAAAAACACTCGAGGAGGATGGTCAGGCCACAACGAAAGCCGTTGAGGAACGGACCCTTGACGCTGGTCTCGATGCCGTTCAAGAGATCCGATGGGGCGATCCCAGTGCGGAGATCCTTACATATGCTGTCCAAAATGAAATCGATCTCATCGTGATGGGAACCCATGGCCGGACGGGATATGAACGATATTTGCTCGGTAGCGTGGCCGAGAGAGTAGTACGAACCGCCCCAATTCCTGTTTTAACGGTCGCGGTTGGCAATATCGATAAAGCGATAGCAAATATCAAGGATCGGTTACGGGGTGAACCGGCAGTTGAAGCGACAGAGACGGTATCAGAGACACATGATCAGGTTGACGAACTCCCAGACTCATGACGAGAATAGTTTAAATGCACAATCTTCGTGACGCCTGCCTGTCGTTGCGCTCGGTGTGAAATCTTCCAGTCGATGGTTTCGACCGGCAGGTCAGGGAAGTGTTCGGCGGCGACGTTCGTTGCGTGCTGCTGTGCTCGGTCGAGCAGGGCTGTCGGTGTCACCGGTGTATCATCGGTCGCAGCGTTCGCGCTTTCCGTGAGCGTTTGCTGGTCGGTGATATCCGAGACCGTCACTAGATTATTTGTATCAACTAATTCAAACAAGCCATTTATCTTTTCATTATGCTTATAGACACTATGGCGTTCCCAGATTCATTCTTCGTTGTCCTCGGAATCGCATGGCTCATAGCACTCATAGTTAGCTATGGTGGATACCGTACTGGACGAATGACATCCAAACGTGCAAAACAGGGGATGGGAATGTCTCTTATCTGGATTTTATTTGTAGTTCTTCGGTTAATCGGGAACCTCCTCGTTGTTTCTCTAACAATCGTGCTCACAGTGGCAGGACTGTACTTGTTATATTTTCACGACTGGAACGAGTCAGCAGAAATCAGTTGATTCCCACTGTGGTTTAATTAGTTCGGCAGTTCTTTGCGACCCACACGAACGCATGGCCAGCACGGGAAGTCACCGAGGCCCTCACAGTCGCAGTCTTCGGGTTCGGTATCGTCCTCAGACGAGAATGCGTCGAGTGTCCCGTCGTCAGTTCCGTTTTCGACGGCGGCCATGTGTTTGCAGAACGCATCACGGTGGACGTGATGCGGGCACGTGCAGGCCATCAGTTCACCAGTCACGTCGTCGATGGAGACTGTGTACTGGTGGGCTGCGGGCGTCTCATGGCTCTCGTTGGTCACTTCGACCATTCCGGGGACATCGACGTCGAAGGAGAATTGTTCGGCCTGTGCGCGTTTCTGTGCCGTCTCGTCAGTTTCAAGTTCACTAGGCGTTTTCGTACTCATGGTCTTTCCACGTTGGTTTTGGAAGACCGGTGCCGGGTGTTAGAGCACCCGGCGCGTTTCTACACACGCCCGAGGGCACCGTTCTTCCTACTTATTCCTTGTACGGCATAGGTAATAAAACCACCGTATTCCTTACAAGGAATAAGCTTATGTCATGTGGAAATGAAAGAGTAGGTATGACAGAGAAGAATGAGAGACCGCGCAATGAGAGCGGAGAATATGTCCAAGAACACACTGAAGAGGCCGTCTTAGAGGTAATGAAGCCGCTCGAACCCTACATGACGAGTGAGATCGCGGACGAACTTGGGTGGTCACGACGGTCGGCGTATGACGTTCTCACTCGACTCCATGAAAACGATGAGATTCGGAAAAAGAAGCCCGAGGCGCGTCGTGTTATCTGGATTCGACCGGAGTAGCCAGTGAATTCTGTCGAAATTTACTAGATATGTGTAAGTTCTTTGGTAGCTTTGGACACAGTAAGGGTACTTCTGAAACCATCCTCAAAAATGTCACATTGTTGTAGAAAACAATCGGAGTAATCATTGTCTATTGTTCTTCGATAGTCTTCTTAATTTGGGAAACAAGCTGTGCATTCGCAAACCCCATGCGATTATAAAACTCAATTACGAGATCACCACACGCTTCAAGACACCAATCTGCAGTCTCGTGTGAGAGATACGACTCTGGTTCTCGGTTATCTACTTCCCAGAAAGGATTCTTTTTGAGATCCATTGGCAAATTCACAGGGGTTTGGAGAGGTTCCTCGCTATCATACCAATCTGGATCAAAATGGACGAGTTTATTCCGTATCGCCCTCACTGTCGCTGCGCCTTGAAAGGGGTTATTTCCTTTCGCAAATCGTTCTCTCCCGTGATACATTAACATCAATTGGTATTTTCGAAGTGTTGGTTTCGTTTGAAATTCACGTGGTTCAATATCCCGAAGGCCAGAGAATATCTGGTAAACAATTTCCTCAGATGGAGCAAATTCCCGAGCTTCTTCTTCCCACGAATTAACAGAGACCATGAGTTTGTCATAGAATTCGTTGATGACGGATTCCAAGAACGCCATTGAACTGATGATGGAATTGGAAACGTATCCGTCATGCGCAACTCTAGCGGCTGAGTCGCTCTCAAATCGATCGCCCAAACTATCGCTCTCGTATTGATTTTCAAGTTCTTTGGCATCCTTAGACAGAATTTTTGCGGAGTCTAGGTGAACATGGGCGAAGCTGTTTTTCATCCTCATACGTTAATCATTGTCCCCAGTTGCGTCGTCGTTTTGATCATTTTCTGATCCATTGTCATGGTTACAGATATCATTTTGATAAGAACATAGCTCACAAGCATTATAAGGATAGTTATTATCCAAATGGACTTTCATTTCGGTTAGATTCTTGTATCAGCGCTGGCTGGTTGAGCCAGTTTGAGAAGAGAGCAGTCCAGTGGTTTTGATGTCTATACTCAATCAAGAACAGCTCAGTGAAACATTAGAGACGGTGAATCTTGAATGTTGGAAGAACGAGCGGACGATTATTCATTCAGGTAGACACAAGAATTCTCCAACTTTTCGGCGTACAACGCTCATATCAGACGATTTTTCAGAGGGTACATCGGCTGGCTGACAGCGTCCCTGATCCGCCGTCGGCGCAGCCGCACGGGTCGCGGTTGACGAAACTGCTGTCAAACCCAATGGTATGGTCGGAATGTACGCCGCAATAGACACCGAAACAAAACTACTTCTCGATATTGCCGTGTTTGATCACCACGGTACCGAGGTGGTGGCTAGGTTTCTCACTGTAGCGGACGACAACCGTCTCGCAGGTGTTATCTGACTAGGGTCTTTGCCCTGTAGCGGACGATGGGTGTAAATATTGAACCATAATTAAAGAAAGCAACTTGGATGAGAACATAGCAGGATTTTAATATATTGACGCTATTCAGATTAGCAGATGGAGTATTCTCGTCAAATCGCCGGAGAAAAGAAAGGGATTACCGGACTGTGCTACTTGGATTCTGATGTCGGCCTGAACTCGACTACGCGCTTTACTGGGCAACTGGAGTTAGACACCGAATCTGCTCCTGATGATGCCACTATTCGATTGGTTGCAAAACATGGAATTGAGGTTTCTCCATCTATAATCGAGGCATCTAGTGATACAGTAGAAGAAGATCTTGATTTCTATATCCCCAAAGATGTTACTGAGATTGTTTTATTGGTTGACTGGCTTGATACTGAACTTGAGAGTATCAAAGTGAACTTTGGTAATCGGACATTGCTTTCGCTAGGGCTTAGACTTCTTGAGACAGAGATCGCGGATTCATACACTACAAAAGAGCTAATTATGGAGTATATGGATGATAACAGAGAAGATTGGGCTCTGCTCAATTTCACTAGTAATCTAAGCCAATATATTGAGTTTGATGATTACTTATTTGTCCTTGAGAATATTAGTAAATATTATGATTCGGTCAACTCCAGTCTTAGTCTCAAACTTGAAACGATTCTAAAACGGTTGATCCTCGGAAAAAATGGTGGTCCCAGACATAAGATAGAAACTTATACTGATTTCGAAGAAGCACTAGAGGCAATTAATGGAATACACGAAAGGGCGGATATCGATCCAGAACGTGTGCTGAGATTTGCAGTTGAAGATCTTCATGAAAATGAGAACGTTGCAGGTCTAGTGGAATTGGTCGACAAAACAGAAATTGTAGAATCATATCCTGATACATTATCTGGAAATGCAAGAGATATATTAATCGCTGAGCAAATCGAACGTAAAAGTGCATCAGGCGTCCGAGAAATTGTTCGTCGGAGTAGCGATAATCTCGTAGATGAATTTGATCAAAGTCACTATGACGATATCATAGATGAGGCATTCAGTAAACCACGCGAGAACCAGGCATCCTATTGGTTTGATGCGATTGAGTATGCTGTAAAGGATATCAAAGATACCGGATTTAAATTTGTTGTTGCGAATTACCTTTATAGTGCTGCTGAAAAGCGGAAAAAAGACGAAGAATGCTACTATTTTGTTCCAAAACTATACAAATCGGCTGCACTCTGGTATCAAGACATCGACAATAGTGCGACCCAAAGAGCTCAGTTCAATTATTATCAACGATTAGGATATTACCAATATGCAAATCAGAAAATTGAGGCCGCTAGTGAAACGTTCCGAAACGCTATCGAAACAGGGCTCAACACAACAGGAGAGTATAGTGAATCGCATTTAGAGTGGATTGCCCGCTCTGTCATATACAAGTCATTGGCCGATGCGCGTACGTTGACTCGAGATGGCGGGCGTGAGGAAGCAGTAGAGATGCTCGAAAGTCGACGAGAGCTATTTCTTAGCCTCGAAGACATGCTTCCTGATAACCAAGCTCAGATCAAATCTGCCCTAGGAGGAGAGATCTATCGGATTCAAAGCGACATCTTACTCATTGAAAATGAATACCAACGTGCTTCTGATAAGCTTGGGTATGCGATCGGTCTTTTCAGAGAGGGTGGTCTCACCCGAGCAGGAAATTCGTCGCTTAAGAAAAAGCTGCGCGTTGATTCTGTATTGAGAGAAATTGAGGGACAATTCGATTCAGCGGCAGAGCAACACGAGGATATCAGCACTGATGCTCGATTCAGTCAGAGAAGACAACAACAGCATAGAGAGCAAGCTCACATCTGTAAAGCAAAATCGTATGCGATAGGTGGACGATATGTGGACGCTTTGGATGAACTAGCTGAGACCTATAAACAATCTGGCGTGATCCAGCCCGATGCGGGAAGTTTAGCTACTCTAATTTCACTTGTCCGCGACTATGAGTCAGGAGATGTGACTAATGCTGCAGCGGTACTCAGTCAATTAAAAAAACGGACTAATGACGGCTCAAATAGAGATTTCCTGATGGCTGATTATGATTATATCGAGTCTGCTGTTGTCATTCTCTCTGCCCAGCGGCTCTTGAAAACAGACATTCATGCAGATTTCCTTGATGCTATGGTGAATATTGCTCTGAATCGAGGTGTGACTCCTTATACAACTACGAAAGTTACTCAAGAAACTGAGTTAAGTCAACTATCTATGGATCATCTATGGCGTAGTTTACTTCCACGTCCAGTAGCAATCCGTGTCGAGGAAATTCTTCTCGATGAGGAGATAGCTACCGGGAATTACAAAGGAAACGCTATGCTCTTAGCGGAATTGCTTGAGGTATATTTAGCAATTTTTGTCGAATATCACGCCTCAACATTTTGGGGGGATAATTGGAGACAAGAGTTAGACCCCGATGAGGAAGGTATGAATAACGAAGATGAAGATTCAAATAAACTTGCTCTCGGTACTCTGGCTTCATACTTTAACTCTAAAGGAGCGGACAATCTCAGGTCTGCTGAAGAAGTGGCAGATCTATTAGGATCTCCTGTGGGAGGGTTCAATAACCCTATAGAAGCCAGAAACAAGCTTGATCATGGCTATGAAGGATCCATTTCAGAACACACGTATAATGATATAAAGGAACGAGTTCTTTCTATTCTTCGCGTTACTGCTCAAGAAGTGCCGATAATGACTACAGTCCAGTCAAGCAATTCATTTAATATTTTCACTATGAGAGTGCATTGGTTCCAAGGGATACAATACCTGCTGCTACAAACTGAGAGGAATCTTACTGAAGGAGAATTGTATTACCTACCGCAGTCTTTGGCCCATGAAGATAGGATTGCTGTAAGCACTGATGAAGACTTAATCGTGGAGCCCACCGATCCAAGGATAAGCGATCAAACTCGGGAAGATGATCCAGCAGAAGTAAATTGGGATTTAAGAGATGGACAATAAATCTATTTGCTACTTCGACCAATCCATACTCCTACTCTCAGAGATCCACATACTGTAACCAATATGAAAGGGTTTCGTCGTCCACAACTGTACTCCCTTTTGGAGAAGCGTGGTAGAATGTACATAGAGGCCGTCGACTACAACTCGATATGTGCTCTGCGCTCGCTGCCGGCGGTTGCCTTTGGCGTAGATAACTCTCGAACGAGGACAGAACCAATGTACGATTCGATAGCAGAGATAGGTAGCAGAGTGAGAATCCTTGGCAAAAGCTCCACAACAATCTCTCAAAGGATAAAGTGACTTGCTGAGATGGGGCTGCTCGAAAAATCCGCCTCAAAACGCGGATATTACCAAATCACGGAAAACGGGGATTCGCTATCTCCACGGTGATCTCGATGCTGATGACCTGCCCCGACCATAGGATAACTAAGCCGTTAGAGCTATTGCATCTTAATCTTACTTGCATAGGGTACTGTTTAGTTTAGCGATTCTGTTATAGAGTGGCGTTTCAAGGTCTCTAACGTGAGTGGCTGACGAACCACCTTGTGTTACCATGACTATTTTTTCGGTGAAGCAATCAAATTCAGTCTTCTCACGGTGCAGCCGATCTCAATCCCAAGAATCAGTTACTTTCGAGCAGTGCGTAAAACTCCGTCAATCGTACCGCTGTCGCTTGGTTTCCCTTATCTAGACAGTGCCTTGTATAGCCACACACCAAGTCGAAAAATACGTTTAGTCATAAACGGTTGTCGCCCTCTAACGTCATCAAATTCGCCGAATATCTCCCATTCGCTTTGTTTATCCCTTGATGTCGTTCGTGAAGGAAGACAGGGCTAAATCATTCATCGTTTTCTATTTTGATCTCAATAACTTCATATTGGGAATCAATCCCATGTGCTTAGTAGCAGCCCCTCCATTGATGCTGACAGATAGAAAGTATCTCGAAATTCGCCGTTGTCGAGTCGGAGTCTAGGTTTTCCCAAACCAAGATCATTGAGTTCTTCGTCAATTGTTAGATCATGAGGTGATGGTTCCATTATCTTTGGCTTGCTGTTTGATATTCCCTATCCTACTATCACCTGCGGATAATCATCTGTAAAGATTGATTCGAATCTCCTGCAGGTGCTGGAAGATAAACACTGATGTCGATTGTCGACAACGCTACAGCAGTCAACACTTCAATGAAGGTGGCTGACGGAAACTTAAAACGGGCGAGACTCCTGCTGAATGAGGAATATTCAAGTCAGTGTTGTCGGACAATTCATATGTAATGAAATATTCTGACCGAGAGTTTAAATCGATTGAGGACTATCCCTCTGAGAACACTCTTACTGTAAACGTAACACATGAACAGCTGAAATCACTAGAGCAGGATTTCAAAAATCAAATTGCTATATCGCCGTCTCGGAAAGAAGAGGGTGATACCGGTTACGACGTATCTTTAGAAACAGCCCGTGAAATTGTTTTTCAACATAAAAATCCAAAGATCACCGTTTGCCGAAATGGCAAAAGATGGGTTAATTTCAAAATTGATCCAGATCAGTGTCTGATGCTTGGCACCCTCTATAATCAACAAGAAGCCTACTATGCGCTTCCAGTTGTCCCTGAGAGAGCCGAAATCTGTCAAGGGCTTGATCGCACTATTTTTGTAGACATATGGGAAATATTTTGTAAATTTGGCTCAGAAGATCCATCTCGAATTTATATTTCTTACCACCATAAGCCAAAGAGCCAAGATATTGAGGTGGTGGGAAAAATCTCTGGAGGGGACTTCAGGGATATGAATAATGATTGTTATTTTGATATCACTTTAGATAATGGTTCACTAGCCTCGGCGACCCACTGGGGGTCGTTGCGACAAAAACTGGGCAAAAATGAGCAGGGAATACCAATCCGTGGTAAGAACAGTTCTTCGTATCCATTTAGTCAAGCGACAAGCCCAGATGGGGGCGAATCACCAGATGATCATTGGGATGCGTATACTTCAGCTTACCAAGGTTTCCTATGGCGACGTAATCTGATTAAGGATGTAGTGGATGCTATACGTGGGCAGAAGATCTCACTCTATCAGCTCAGTGAATACGTTGATGCCACTCCTGTTGAATTGATTGAACGATTTAGCGATGACCCGGAATATGAACAGGAAGAGATTCAGCTTACAGATCTCACCAATACTGAACTAAATCAACTAACTGACGAACGTCTCTTACAGGTAGCAGAGCCACCTGAGGAGTTTGATGCTCTCCTCAATAATATCGTACGACGCAGTCAAATAGCAATTGAAGACGAGTGGGCTATTAAAGAAACTGATTTTGGGTCACTACGACCTCGATTCTGGCGTTTCGCGATCAACATGAGTAAGTCGAAATACCCGCTTACGTACCGTATTAGACGTTTACAACGGCTAATCATGGAAAAGGGGAATAAAGATCACCCTCTCCCGATACCCTGACAGTCATTGATCAGCCAGTAGCGTGATTCAGCGAGATGACCTTCTTCCTGTCGTCTCGACGCCTGCGGAGGTATACGCTCACTCTCTATTCGGTTCAACTAAGCGGTTCTCCGAGACATTACCGATATCGCATTAGACTGAAGAGCCGTCAACAGGTGGTGACGAGAACAAGGTCGGACGACCCGAGGTTCAGCAGTACTACTCGCTCAAAGAGCAGGACATAAGGGTGGACGCGGCCGTCGTCGACACGACGAACGAGTTCACCAAGGACGTGTGCCTCTGAGCCTACGATCACAACGCGAAGTTGATCAACGGCGAGGAACTGACGAACATGGTCGAGAAACACGACGAAATGTACCTGTTACCTGGCTTCGGGCAAGTAGAAGCTCGAAAGCTAGATCCGGATCAGTGGCTCGATTTTAGCTCTGAGATACCGAGCAACCTTCACCGTGTTGAACGGCCTTATTTTCCAAGAATCCTGCGTGCAAATTCCTGTGAGGTAGAGCGCAAATCGATAGTGCGACTTCCACGACGGTCTCATCTATACAACGACTAAAGATCATCGGAAACTGCCCAAATCTGATCGAAGTATCTATCTGCAGCCTCGATCGCCTTTTTATCCTGTGTCAATAAACCAGCGTTAAATTCGTCCATTAGTTGATCCCTTGTAAGATCAGCTGAAGAAAGTAGTAACGAATTCTTATCAGAAAGAATCATTCTCGAATGTAGTAGATGGTTTGTTCGGACGTGTCGGTTACTAGCTCTGTTTAATTGTTCTATTGCGCTTTTTGCCAACCTGGCCCTGTGACCACTTACATCACCTTTTGGTTTGGAAATTATTTTGATGGACAAATTTTTATTTTCTTCTGATAAATCTATTATATCTTCGTGGAGCATATCAACATATGGTGAAGATATTTTTAATACCTGCTCAGTTTTTTGGATTAATCTCTCAATTTCAGTTCGAATTGTGTTGATGTGAGTTCCACTCTTGATAGGAGGAGAAGTTTCTAAAAATGACGAGCTGACCTTTTCTAAACGTTGTTGTGCTAGTTCACTTTCCCACTGATGCATTGACTGAGATACCTTTGGTCCCTTCGAAGTTTGTAACAAGCCATTGAGGACGTATGCAGACATTCTTTTAGCAGAACGATTTGATTCTGAATATTGATTAATTAACCAGGATGCAGCTCTTTCTATATTTTCTTCATATCCAGAGACCTTTGACAATGCACTAATAGCAAACGAGGAAACTTTTGGTGTATAGCCTTGTTTGGGTGTAGATCCCGGGCTATTTTCAAAGTAACCTTTGTCATTCTGGAGATTTACTAGATCATCTGCTAGCTCACTAATCCTCTCGCGATATGTGTAGTAATCGTAGTCACAAACGGCTGAAATTCCGATTGGCAAATTGTAGGCAGGATAAAGAGTTGGGGGATTATTAAGAAAATATTCGATTGCTTGCAGAGTTCGTTGAGAATTTGGCCTTGCAACCACAAATAGACTCAACGGGCCTGTATGATCTTCCCCTTCAACCCAATTGAATTCTCCTCGCATTGTCTGTTGGTCTTTAAACCACTGGATAATTTCGTTTACCCATTTGCTTTCTTGCCAACCATCGATATCAAACTCATCTAGTAGCTTAAAGGCATACCATACCCTATGAACTTCATCTGTGATTTCATCCCAATTCCAAAATTGATCAGAATCATATTGACAAATATATTCTCTAACTGATTTAGATTCGACTTTATTTAACGCGTAGAAAATGACGCTATCTTTGAAATCTAAAGGAACCTCCGAAGAGTAATCGGTATAGTATTCGTCATTTACATACAATGCTTCTTGAACGATATCAGAGCAGGTGTCGACTAGTTGCTCATTCATAAAACTATAAATCTGCTCAAAGATCCTATATTTTTCTATAGTACTACTATGTCATCAATTCCACTATTCAGGACTGTCGACCTTCGAATAGATGATTAGATGTGTCGTTGATCAAGAGTGATATTTGATATTAATATAAATCATTTTTAGTTTTTATTTCTCTTAGGCACTTCCTCAGGAACAAGTTCATACAATCCACGATGAATTTGCTTAACAACATCAGCCATTTGGAGATCACGAAGCCGTTTTGAGATGAGTTGTCGACTCTCGCCGGTTTTAGTCGCGAGATAACTTGGAGTACCACGGCCCTCGCGAAGAATCTCGATAATCTCCCAATGGAGTTCGTCGAAATTTTCTTCGTTTGCCATTCTATGAGTAGTCATTCTGGAGCAATGGTTATAATATCTATCCGTTCTATCAAAGGTGTTTCTACTATTTTCTACATTTGCATTTACAACGTAAATACTAAGAGGGTAGCTTGCATAATATGAGTCAGAAGTGCGGCCCCGCCTGAAAAGGCCGGTGCTTGGAACACCGACCGCGCTTCGGCCACACCGAAGCATGACTGAAAACACGCCTACTGTTGAAAAACGCATCGACTACCAAACACCCCGTATCGGAGGACACCACTAATGGCGTCCTTCGATGAGAAACCCAACGGCGGGCTCGTCTCTCTCGAGGCCCAATTCGGCGAAAAAGTCTTCCACCCAGTCAAACGCCTCGAACCCACACCCGACACCGCCGCCCAAGACCCCGACCAACCCACACCCGACACCGACGAGCCACTCACCCGCGCGTACCTCGTTGAACTCCGCGTAGGGTTCCAAACCCGAACCAAGACCAGTAGCCAAGCGCCCTACCTGTACTGCATCTACGCCACGCCGGACTGCCAGCAATTCTTCGAACGTCGCTGCCCGATCAACTACGGCGAGGAGGGCTTCCAGATTCCCGAGGACACCGAGACCTACCGCTCGGTCGCCACCACCAAAACGGGCAATCCACAGCTCCCTTCAACACCACCGGGTGAAACCGACGCCGAAACCCGCACACACTATCGGCACATCCTCGAGCGGTGTTACGACATCGACGCCATCACCCACACCACCACAACTGAGGTGTGCGCGTAAATGCACCCCCGAGAACGCCCTCTCCAGAGAGCGCCAGCCATCGGCGGTGAGGGACGATGACCCGCACGTCCACCTCGATCACCGCCGAGGAGATCGAAAACACATTCGAACGCTGTCCACACTGTGGCACCTACGCGGTGCAGATCACCGACTCCCATTACTGTGACAGTCGGTTCACGAGCAACCTCACCGACGCCGAACGCGACCAGCGCATCGCTGGTGACCCCTATCCTGCCGATGAGACGGTCGCCATTGTCGATCAATTTGTAGGCGACGCCTTCGCCTATCACGAACTCGACGCGGACAACGACCCACACTGTACGCTGCAGACCGACAACCCACTCGCCTATTGCACTCGCACAGAGGCACAAGACGACCAGTACGCACCCTGCCAGCTCTGTCAACGTCTTCGCGAAAAACGGGAGGCCGACCAATGACCGACCGAGAGACGGTGCTCGCTCTCGAGTGTGCAGATCCGGTCCAGATTCACACAAAAAAGCGCACGCTCACGGGCGTGATCTATCAGTGTGAGCATTCGGAACCCGAACTCGCCTGTCGAGGGCCAGAGCCTGGCGAGCACGTCCTGTACGTCGCCACGCCAACGCATGACCTCTACAGGCTCCAGTACGCCTACTACAACGAGATCGAGCACACCAAAGCTACACTCGAACACTACGATCTCTCGCCGAATGGCCGATACACCTGGCTTCGGACGGGTGCGCAGGTCGAGTGCATCACCAACCCGAACGGAGGTGAGAAGGCGTGAGTACCCACGAGCATTCGATCATCCCCAAACCACTGAATCCTCGCGATGCCGATTCACTCGTCCAGCAACTCTCTCCTAGTGATCGCGTTCGCATCACCACGACTGAGTTGCCACGGACGATTCTGACGGTAAGAGAAGTACACCCCATCACGAGTCAGATACCACAGCTTGTCCTAACGGCCCCACCGATGACGACGACGGCACAGGACGATATTCAGCAAGCCACCTTCCACTGCACGACTAGCCACGCCGATTCGCCAATGACTGTTCTCGAGTACACCCACACCGCTACTGACACGACTCCCCGCTGTATTGGTTCGCTCACTACCATCGCACACTTCCCACGGCTCTCGACGCCGACAGAGGACACCGCGGCCACAGCGGAGGTGGCTGCCAATGAGTAACACCACTCCGTCCGGAGCTTCCAGTAGTCTCGAAAATGTCTCAGTCAGCGACCTCGCCAAGCACGTTCAATCGCTTACTGACCGTGTTGACGACCTTGAGCAAGAAGTCGCCGAGAAAGACGAGCGAATCGACGATCTCGAACAGCGAGTCGATGAGCTCGAAGACTATCGCACCGAGGCGACGAAAGAGCATGCTCAGGACCGACAAAAGCTCAGTCGTCTCAAAGACACGACCGAGTCCATGGAATCGGACATCGACGACCTCGACGAGATAGAGGAGAAGAACGCCCGTGTGCGAGCGTCGGTTTCGCGTATAATCAATCTCGTACGTGATTACGAGACCGAAGAGAGTGTTGACGATGACTCTCCGAACCTTGCCGCGGAAGCAACCAATGCAGGTCGCCAGCTCTTCGAGACGGTCCAGCGTTCGGAACAGAACACCGAGCTCGTCAACTTCCGCGAGAAGCGCGCCGAGAGTCAGCAAGTCGAAGACAAGTACCTCAACGTCCTCGAACACGCGAAGAACGTCGCCAAGACAAATGATGTGATGGTCGCACGGTTAGGCTATCGAGAGGTTGCGACGCATTACGGCTGTGCGTACAAGAACGACGGCTATCGCGTCATGGAGGAGATGGCCGAACGGGTGCCCGGCGTGACCTACAAGACGTCGCGAACGTTGTCGGTGGACGACGCAATGGGTGTCGGTGGTCATCACATCGAAATCACGTTCGCCCACCCCGACCTCGCCGGGTGGATGCGAGCACACGAAGCTAACGCGGGAGGGAACGGAGGGCGCTGATTATAGCGTTGTAATCACGGGGGTTCGAAGAACCCCCGCTCGAACCACGCCACCACACGAGATTCACACCGCTTTGCCGGTGACACATGGTGGTACTAGTTGGTTAGTTACGGTGGAGTGCGTCTTTTTCTGCGTCTATTTCTGCGAAACGGAGGGGGTCGCTCTCGCGATCCCCCTCTATTATAACGTTATAATCGATTGCTCTCACTAGCGACCGTCGAGGACGGTTTAATTGAGATCGTGCCGACGTGGTTCGATCTGACGAACCAGTAGTTGAACGTCACCCATGTCCTACAAAGTCAGAACGTTCGGATCCTTCGCTCCGTGAGCGCGCGAAAATAGCGGGGCAGTGCGAACTATGTGTGTTCGTCCAAGAACTGTTCTGCGGTGTCGTCCCTGTCGCTGAAGTAGTCCTCAGCGATGTCCAGCGCGGTTCGCCTCGTTTCCGGATCGTCAAGTCCGGGTTCAAGGATGGCTGCGGTGGTGTCGGTAAACGAGATCCAATCCGGCCGAGTTTCTTGATTCATGAGTGCAGCGTATACCTCGACGACCAGACTGGGATGTGCCTCGGCATAGTCCTCCAAGTATGATTCGACCGTCTCCCAGGCCCGTCTCTCACGCGCGATGAACGGGGCGGTGTCGATAATCAAGGGTGCTATGTCTTCGAACGCAGTCCGCTCCGAGATCAGGGGGAGCCACTCGACGAACCACTGGAACTCCACGGCGTAGGCGTCCGCGTCATCGACCTGCGTAATCCGCTGTTCCCACAGTGCTTGGACTTTGTCCCAGTCATCGCGCATCTCATCGTTGTCTTCTCCCCACCGCCAGAGCTGCCACGCTACCTGTCGGGCCAGGTCTGGTTCCTCCTTGTCGTAGAGATAGGACAGGAGGCTTTGGCGGTCATCACGTTCATCGTACTCGTTAAGGTAGTCGTTGAGTAGGTGGGCTGCAAGTCCACGTTCGACCCCATGGATGGCCGTGTTCTCACCAGCGGCGAGCATGTCGATGCCGTGGAGGTAGCAGGGGCGAAGGTGGTCGAACAATGTTTCGTGCGGCCGACTGTATGCAAGGTAGGCGTCCCAAATGGCGGAAAAAAGGTTTTTGGCGCGGAGGGTCTGGTTGCGGGGGAACAGCGTGTCGAAGTTGTCGAGGACGAGGTTGTGGTCGAAGCTCCAGATGGTGTTGAGCCAGCGTCCGATGGTTGCACGGGTGGAACGGGATTCTTGCTGCATTATGGTCTCGATTCGCTCGCGGACAGCTGGCTCGAAGCCGGATTCCTGCTCCTCGGTGTACCCCTCGTAGCCGCGCTGGTTGGCGCGGCGGGCGGAGTACATGAGAAGTGCTCCCAGGGCGAGCGGTCGAACCGAGTTTATCGCCACGTGTGCGGGGTCGTTGTAGCCGGCGTATCCCTCCGGGGGATGTTCGCGTTCATCGGTCGGGTCGGGGTCGTCGAGCTGGATGAAGAGAATCTGCTTGATCCGGTCGTTGTGGGCGTGGATGGATTCGATTGTGTCGGTGCTGTACGCCTCGCGGAAGAGCCGTGCGACATTCATGCGGGCCGATTCGGACCAGTCTTCGGGGTTCGTGGCGACGGCCTCGCAGAGATCGAGGAACGGTGTCCACGGGAAGTCGGATGGGACGGACTCAGGGTCGTCGTCGATCTGCTTCTGTAGTCCGCGGAGGAGTTCGCTGACGTACGTGGAGGGGGCATCCTGTAACCGGGGGATGTCGTCTTGGAACGCAGTGGCCTCTTCGAGGATTCGCGGGATGGAGGCTTCGGCGAGTCCTCGTGGGCTGACCTCGGAAAGTCCGCCGGTACCGGATTCGCGTTCTTCCCAGCCGGTCGTTTCGAATGGTTCATCGATGAGGTAGTCGATGAGGTCGCTGGGAGGCATCTCCCTGGTTTCCTCTTCGGGAAGTGGGCTTTCCTGTGAGACGGATCCACCACTGGTCTTGACGAGTGAGAGGACGTCGTCCGGTTCTCCGTACTCGTCGATGAGCTGGTCGAGGTACTGGGCGTGTTCGTCCGTGAGGTTGTCCCTGATCAGCCAGAGTCGGTCGCGGGCCCATCGGGCTATCTCAGCTTCCGCGAGTTCGTCCGCCGTGTAATCATCGAACCGTTCACTTCGCTGTTCAGCGGCTTCTTCTATTGAGGTGCGAGTGGGGACGTCGGTGATAATCTCGATGACGCGGAGTTGATCTTCCTCGGACAGAACCGTGAACCCGTCTCGGAGGAGGCGGAGGAAGTCCTCTTTTGTCCAGACCTCCGTGTAGTTGGATTCGTCGAGGAGTTCGATCCTTACAGGGCCGGGATATTGATCCCTATACTCCTTGAGCACGTAGAGTCCGAGCCGTCGAAACAGGGTGATGTCATCGAGGTATCGTTCGATGAGGTCGTGGTGCGACTCCTCCGCGGGGTTCTGTTCGAACCAGTGGTCTAACGCTTCGCGGTGTGTTCTGATGAGCAAGATTTTGAGGTCGGTTGAGCTCTGGTTCGACAGGTCTGAGCCCGCGATGCTGGTCGTTATCGGGCCCACAATCGCGTTGATGTCCTTGTCCTGAATCTCGGATTCTATCGTGACTGCTTCCCGAAGGCGCGATTCAAGGACGTCGATCGCGTTCTCTCCTTCTGCTTCGACGAGGGTGTCGAGGGTTTCATTCAACACGGATTCCAGACTGTAGAGGTGGGTGACGGGTTGAGCCCTGTTGGATTCGTCGTCGGTGGGTTGGCGCGGTTGGAGGAGTGCGTCGAGCAGGTCCAGACCTGCGCTGGTTTCACCAGCTTCGATGAGATCCTGGAGAAGTCTGGTTGCTTGGGTGTCGTGCCAGTCGGATGGCGTTTGTGTGACGGAGGCCTGAACGACATCGACGAGGTCCGCCGCGACATCGAACGGTAGTTCACGGATCACCGTGACGACCAAGCCGAGCGAGTGGCGATCGTCTGTCTGGATGTCCCGAACGATTTCGGCCACGATTTCGGGATGGTATGGTGCGAGGTCGCGGAGGTAACCGATCAGGATGTTAGGAGGGTCGGTATAGTCGCCCCGGTCGTGGAGGGCTTCTGCCCAGGATACGTGAGTGTTACTGTCGAAAAAATAGTTGTAGAGTGTGTCGCGGTTCTGGAGGTTGTCCAGTATGAGACTTGCGAATTCGTCGTTCCCGGAGATGTCCCACGTCTTGATCTCGTCCAGAATCGTCTTGGCGGTGTAGTCGCCGAGGCCCGTTTCGTCGTCGAGCATCTCTTCGAGGAACTGTCGAGCGTGGTCGGCGGTGTCGGAGTTGACGGGTATGGCGCCGATCTGGTCGGCCGTGTCGCCTTCGCTCTGCATATAGAGCACGAGCATGAACCGGAAGATGTCTTTTCCCAGCCGTTCATCGAGCCGGGATGTGACCTCTTGGATGGGCCTGTTGTCCTGCACGGCGTTCCAGGCGTAGAGGTACCGTTGGAAGTCGAGGTGGCGGAACCGGTACTTGCGGTTGCCGGGTCGGTCGGTTGATTCTTCGATGACGCCCCTGTTTATAAGTCGTTGGTCAATCCAGTCCTGACTGGTGCCGACGGTAAATATATTGAGTCCGTCAGACTGATCCTCTATCGCGTCGACGGCATACTCGACGAGTCGTTCGATGATGTCGTCACCGCTCCGTGTCCCATCATTCGGGTGATCCTCGCGGCCGAGCTGCTCCCGGAACTTATCCCAGAGCGATATTTCGCCGCTGATGCCGCTGAAATCGACACCGTCCTTTGCGAGCTGGGCGATGATATCGAGGTTCTCGATTTTCCGGCCGATCTGGATGAGGTCGTCGCTCGGTGATTCTCCGATTAGTTCCTGGACGTGCTCTTCTGCGTCTGTCGTTCGCAGTAAGCCGATGGTCAAGCGAGTGGTGAACGATTTTGCGTTATCCAGTGGTTCGTATTCTCGTCGGACGGTGAGGTCGTGGTCACGGCAGCCGAAGGCAACGGTGACGTTATCAAGGTTTGTGACATCTAGGATGAAGTCGCGGTAGACGTTCCCGGTCTCGCGGTCGATATCATCTAATTGGTCAACGATGATAAGGATGCGGTTGAGGACAGCGACCTGTTCGATGGGGCGTTCTATCCCGTCGTCGAAGCCGAGCTCAGTCGAGAGCTCTGACCGGTTCCTGACCGTCGAATGCGCGCTGGCGTCGATGAACAAAGTGTTTCCATCCCATTCGTCTGTAACCCTTGCTAGGACGCCACTTTTGCCTACTCCACCTTCTCCGGTCACGATCACGCTTTCGCCGTTAGAGAGCTGTTCTAATGCACGGCCAGTTTCTGGCCGATCGATGTGGCCAATTCCTTCAATTGTGGTCTGTATCCGGTTCAAGGCGTGGTCCGCCTCATCTGAAAAGCGGCTCTTTATTGTTTGCAAGCTTGGATATCGGTTTTTCAGTGCGCTCCTGTTGGATATTATCATAAGGAGTGTCGCAATGCTCAAGACGTTGAATCCGGCTGCAGCCTCGATTATTGAATATTCGAGCGGTTCTGGCCGAAGGAAGTTCAGGAGGACGTAAAGCACAGCTACGCCGATACCAGTCAGGAGTAAGTAGAGGAGACCTGACAGTATGATACCTGTCCGCTGTCGGAATCTTTTCTTAGTCGTGTACTGCGAGGCGTCATAGAGGAAGTAGAACGCGAGGGCGATACTGGTAGCAAATCCGGCTGCGAGTACACCCAATGCCCAGTCTGTCCGAGATATTTGTGGGCCGATAGCGCGAAATCTAAACAGGAGAAGAAGGACAATGGCTGCTACTCCGCGAACGACGATATGGTTAGCGAAATCAAGCTCCCCGCCAAATGTAGTATATTCGATTATCACCTCCTTGAGGCAGGAGAGATACATATTGAGCAAATTCTAATGCGAGTATTATAATAGTTTTGTGATACCAACGTACGAATGTGATAGGATGGTTCTGACCATTCCACTCCGAACTGGGTAGACGTGAGGGGACGTTGTCTTCGTGGTTGACGTTACCGAGCATGACGGGAGGATCGGTTTAGATACGCACATGGGAATCACTCGGCAAGACTTTTACACGCACAAATCACGAGTGATGAGAAGAGATGGTATCGAGAAATGTCAAAGCACTCAAAGCCGATGGCCCGGCCACTCCTGACGAACTTCCAACGACGGTTAGCCGCACAGACAAGGAGGCAGGACTCCACAAATTCACGCTGAGCGGCGGCCACGGGACAGGTTCCCCAATGGGTGGGCGAATTACACCGATTTACTACCTTCCGACCCACGACCGCGAAATCGTGATTCAGGCGTTCCTCGATGCGAATCCCGGTCTCGTCGAGTCAAAAACGAAACGCGGGCTCCACCGTGCGATTCGTGCACAGGGATGGTCGTGGCAGGACGCCGCTCGCAACGTGACCGAGGACTATTACAAAGACACAGCAGAATCGAAAAGCGATCACCCCCATTCGGAGTACGAGATGCCGGATCACGAGTGTGATTTCTGTGGCGAAACAGTCCCACAAAGCAAATACCCCCAGCACCTCCGAACTGATTGTCCGAACACGGGGACGTAGCCGACTGTTTCGAGCGTTGGTGAACAGAGCGTCACGAACGATGGCGGGTCGGTCGTCTTGAAAGCAGAGTATTGCTGATAATGAATGAGAATTAGTGGAAACGATGAGCCCCGATACGAACGGTCTCATCCCATATTATCGTATAAAAATACCTCTTAATCCCATGATTGAAATTATCATAACGTGTTGATTCCAATAGATTTTAGCCGGTAGAGACACTTACTCTCAGGAAAGGTCGTCCGCCCATGAATCGATCTCACGTCACTTCCCTCCTCATTACAATGTTCGCTATAGCGGTTCTCGGTATTGCCGCTAGCACGTTACAGTCTGCCCATCCAGCTAGCAATCACCAGGAAACGGCTGTAGAGACTCCGGAGGGGTCTCACGCTGGCGGACAGGCAAGCTAGAGTCAGTCACAGTCCGGTGGACAACCAGTAACCCACTTTGTCTTCCCCGAGTTAGACATGGAAAAGGGCCTGAATGACCGTCGGGTACAATCAGGCAACGCACTCACTCGACTTACACTCGGGATAGGGCTCTTACTCTTCGGTGCAATACTCGACATTTGGTATCTCACTACCGATGATGTGCGTGGCGAAACAGTACCCGACGAAGGGACTGACACGGTAGTTACCGAGCCCGAGTCGTCCACTCCTCGATGATAGTCAACGATGCACCACTGACGAACGACGTGTATCGAGCGTGGCGATCCATGATCACGTCTCTCGGCTCACCGTGGGAAAATCAAGAAACACCCGCAGAACTCGAACAACGCGCAATTACAGCACGTCTCCCGGAAGCACCGGTACACGAGTTAACCGAGTTGTTCCGCTCGGTTCGGTATGGTGGATGACATCCGACCGATTCCCGCGAGCGGCGCGCACGAAGTGCACTCGACGAGATTCAGCAGTCGAAGGACGCGAATGACACTGATTCCGCTGTTTTCACGTCGGAGAAATACAAGCGGTGGTCTTTGCTATTCTGATCCGTAATCAGTAAGTCGGAGTTTTCCCTCGACTTCGTAAAGATGGCCTTGTTGTACAATCGTTCGATGATATCTTCGGCAGTAGGCCGCTCAAGATCTTCTTCCTCCTTCAAAATCGTATAGGCATGCTCGTAGGTGAACTCTTCTTCATCCGGAAGTCTCTTCGCGAGTGCATCAAGTGCGTCTTGCGCAAGTGGGGTGAGTGGCGACGTCTCGTTTGGACCCATTCGTACGACCAAATTCGAGGACGCGATAGGTAAACCCTCGGACAGAGTCTAGTCGTGACACTACCAGCTCAGTGTGACAAGGGGAAAAAGCAGACAACATGGATGCATGGGTTGGGATGAGCACAAGAACCCACGTCACCTGCTGGGTTACGCTGACTGCACTTGACGCTTCGTACCCGACGGATAAAGAGTTCAGCCAACCAGATCGGAAGTGAAACTGAAGACACGGGAGGATTTGCGACACCAACGTTTCTCACCACCAACGCCGAGAGTCCATCTGCCAAGACGAATCTTCTTAGGTTAGTATGCCATACTAATCACCAATGCCCAATAAAATCAAACGATCCGGCGATGGCCTCGCTCTCCAGGTCACAAAGCCTGCACGAGCCGCCGGACTCGTTGAACAGACCGACGACGAGCCGACCCGTCTTGCAGACATCCGCGTGTTTGCATTCGATGGTCTCCTCCTCGTCATCGACCTCAACCGCATCACTGATGAGAATATCGTCGAACTCGCAACGTCAGCTGCGCTCGACACCGTCTCGATCCACCGAGTTGCAAACGCCTCACTCCAAATCGCAGGCAATGGATATCAGGTGCAACTGCCGGGTGCTACAGATGCAGGATTTCACGTTGGTGATCGAGCGCCCTGCACGCCAGCGCCGAATCTGCTCGTGATTGCAGCAGAGGGATCCAAACGAGTGGCAGCAGATATCGTGACGATTCGGAAAGAACAGGTCTGAAAGGAATCGCGCCGGAAGTTAGTATTATATACTAACCATAGCCCAACCGTTTTCTTTTTGCTACCCTTCGGTACACTCTGATTCCACATTTCTCATACCGGCACTGTATGACAAGTCGGAGATGTGCGTATAAACTTTATATATTAGTGGCTACTAAGGGTATCCATGGAGAGTGGGAGTATCCAACAAGCGGAATCAACAGGAGGCGAAGAAACATCCGAGGCGACAATACAGGTACCTGTACCAGCCAACAACGCAAATCTCTATCGGCACAAAGCAACGGATGAATTACTCCAATTTTTAATAGGCCGTCCTTTCGAGGAGTATACAATCCGAACACTTGCGTCGATCGTAGACGTCACACATCGAACTGTCGGAAAAGCAGTCAATGTGCTCGCGTCGAATGACCTCGTCCACATCCGACACAAGGGGAACAAGAAACTCGTCAGTATCAATCGAGAGCGTGTGACGATTCCAGACAATCCGTTGCTCCGTATCCCACAGACAGAATTCCACGCACCGGTACGAACTGCCGTTGAGACACTCGCTAATGAACTCGATGATGTGCTCGGAATGCTCGTCTACGGGAGTGTCGCACGTGGGGAAGCCGATCGACAAAGCGACATTGATCTCTGGATACTGGTTCGCGAACATCGCGGACGCAACCAACGACGCGCAGCTCAAATCGGTAAAGAACTCGCCTCACAGCAATTCAATGGAGAACGGTACGACTTTCACATTGTGGTTGAATCTCCTGCGTCTGTACCGGCACACACCGAAGACATCGCTGAAACGGTCGTCTCCGGGATCACGCTTTCTGAGACTGGAGAGTTCGAGAAATTCCAATTGATAATGGAGGATCTAGTCGATGAGTGACGATCCAAAGGTGGTTACAGATGTACTCGAAGAGGCGCATCGGTCTTTTGAGCGAGGTGGAACCCCAGAAGAAGGACTTGCCGAGCTCACTGAAGAGGAAGCACAACTCAAAAAGGCATGTCGACTGATTGCTGCCGCACAAACCCTTCAAGACCAAAATGGCTACCATACAGCGGTCGTCGAACTTGCATTCGGAGCAATTGAGCGGTCATTCGAATTTTACGCCATCGCGATGAGTGACGATGCGGTTCATGATTTTATGGATCACGAGTACGCGTATCAACGTGCCTTTGAACTGGGAGTGATCAGCGACGATTTGAAACAAGACTTCCAAGCACTGTACAACGAGAACCGAGCGGCGTCGTATTATTCCGGGCGGGCGGTTACCGCTGAGCAGGCAGATGCGATGCTCGAACTTGCGATAACGATACATGAGTTCCTACGGGATCATCCACGAGACCATTTCAACTGCCTTTGTGGATGAAAAGAAGAAGAGCTCGCGACGACGGTTGGGCTCTACGTCCTTTGTGAAATCTCATTCGGGAAGGCCGCAAAACGCACTGGTGTTACTCGCTGGGAGATGGAGCAAATCCTCCAGGATGCAGGCGTTGAGCTTCGCCTCGGTCCACAAACCAAAGACGATCTTGACGACGAAGTTGACGTTGCACTCGATATTGAATGAGCAAGCCATTCTCTCGCCCTCTTTTCCTTGACGAAACAGTATTAAGTGACATCCTCACCCGCCCCAAAGGATGGGGGTGCCTACGATGGATCCTGTTTTTCTG